>NZ_JBIVHR010000018.1:0-40074 GCF_044749305.1 Pseudomonas sp. NPDC089534
AGCCGACATCTTCATTGCCTGACACACCGCCATCGCTGGCAAGCCAGCTCCCACAAAGGCCGGCGGTGCTCGCGGAAATGGCAGTCCAGCGCAAATCCTGTGGGAGCTGGCTTGCCAGCGATGAGGCCGGTTCAGCTGACATCTTCATCGCCTGACACACCGCCATCGCTTGCAGGGCAAGTCCCCACAGGAAAGCGCATTGATCCGCAAGACACATCAATCCATGCCAACAATGCAATTAACAGATCGATCCCGCTGCGCCACTATCCGCCCCAATAAAAACCGTGCGCCGCCCTCCCGTCGCGCACGTCATAAAAGCGGTGGAGTACTTTTCTATGACAGCCTCAATCCCACACGGCGGCTCGCGGGCCGGCGCCATTTTCCGGGTCACCTCGGGCAACTTCCTCGAACAGTTCGACTTCTTCCTGTTCGGTTTCTACGCCACGCAGATCGCGGCGGTGTTCTTTCCGGCGAGCAGTGAGTTCGCCTCCCTGATGATGACCTTCGCGGTGTTCGGCGCAGGCTTTCTGATGCGTCCGCTGGGGGCCATCGTGCTCGGCGCGTACATCGACGACGTGGGCCGGCGCAAAGGCCTGATCGTCACCCTGTCGATCATGGCCAGCGGCACGATCCTGATCGTGCTGGTGCCCGGCTACGAGACCATCGGCCTGTTCGCCCCGGCGCTGGTGCTGATCGGGCGCCTGCTGCAAGGCTTCTCCGCCGGCGCGGAGCTGGGCGGCGTGTCGGTGTACCTGGCGGAAATCGCCACACCGGGCAACCGCGGCTTCTTCACCGCTTGGCAGTCGGCCAGCCAGCAGGTGGCGATCGTCGTCGCGGCGGCGCTGGGCTATGCGCTGAACCAATGGATGGCGCCCCAGGCGATCGCCGATTGGGGCTGGCGGATTCCGTTCTTCGTCGGTTGCATGATCGTGCCGTTCATCTTCCTGCTGCGGCGCAACCTGGCGGAGACCGAAGAGTTCGCCGCACGCAAGCACCGCCCCAGCATGGGCGACGTGTTCCGCACCCTGGGCCGTAACTGGACCGTGGTGCTGGGCGGCATGCTGATGGTGGCCCTGACCACCACCGCGTTCTACCTGATCACCGTGTACGCGCCGACCTTCGGCAAGACCGTGCTGCACCTGAGCACCTCCGACGCGCTGCTGGTGACCTTGCTGGTGGGCGTGTCGAACTTCTGCTGGCTGCCGGTCGGCGGCGCGCTGTCGGACCGCATCGGCCGGCGTCCGGTGCTGATCGCCATGGCGCTGCTGGCCCTGGCCACCACCTACCCGGCGCTGTCGTTCCTGGTGCAGGCGCCGAGCTTCAGCCACATGCTGCTGACGCTGCTGTGGCTGTCGTTCATCTACGGCCTGTACAACGGCGCGATGATCCCGGCGCTCACCGAAATCATGCCGGTGGAAGTGCGGGTGGCGGGCTTCTCGCTGGCCTACAGCCTGGCGACGGCGGTGTTCGGCGGCTTCACCCCGGCGATGTCGACGTTCCTGATCGAGTACACCGGCGACAAGGCCGCGCCCGGTTACTGGATGAGTGTCGGCGCACTGTGTGCGTTGTGCGCGACGCTGTACCTGTACCGCCGTGCCGGCGGCCGTCTGCAACCGGTCGCGGCGTAAGGAGCCTGCCATGAAAAGACTGATCAACTTGACCGCCCTCGCCCTCTTCGCCGTCAGCGCGTGGGCCCAGGCCGAAGAACTGCGGGTGATGACCTCCGGCGGCTTCACGGCGGCCTACAAGATCCTCGGCCCGAAGTTCGCCGCCAGCAGCGGCAACACCCTCGACACCGTCCTCGGCCCGTCGATGGGCAAGGCGCCGGAGGCGATCCCCAACCGGCTGGCCCGTGGCGAACAGGCCGACGTGGTGATCATGGTCGGCTACGCCCTCGACGACCTGATCAAGCAAGGCAAGGTCGACCCCGCCTCGCGGGTGGAACTGGCGGACTCGCGGATCGGCCTGGTGGTGCGCGAAGGTGCGCCGAAGCCGGACATCGGCAGCGTCGAAGGCCTGAAGAAAACCCTGCTGGACGCACACTCGGTGGCCTACTCCGACAGCGCCAGCGGCGTGTACATCGAGCAGCAGTTGTTCAAGAAGCTGGGCATTGAAGATCAGCTGAAGCCCAAGGCCAAGATGATCCCGAAAATCCCGGTGGGCTCGGTGGTCGCCACCGGCGATTACCAGTTGGGCTTCCAGCAGGTCAGCGAACTGCTGCCGGTGCCGGGGGTGAGTTTCGTGGCGAAGATTCCGGAAGCGGTGCAGTCGGTGACCCGCTTCGCCGCCGGCATCCCGGTGGGCGCGCAGCACCCGCAGGAAGCCAAGGCGCTGCTCGCCTACCTCGCCGCACCGGCCGCCCAGGCCGACGTGCAGGCCACCGGGCTGGACTCGGTCAAGCGCTGACCGGCTGCACCTTCATCTCCACCACCAGCCGTTCCAGCTCCAACGCCGCCGGGGTCAGGGTACGACCCCGGCGCTTGATGATGCCGACGCTGCGCATCACCTGCGGCTCGGTCAGCGGGATCCGCGTCAGGATCGGATGGTCCGCCGCCGGCATCGCCATCAGCGGCACCGCCGCCACCCCCAGCCCCGCCTCCACCAGACCGATCATGGTCGTCACGTGCCGCGTTTCGCAGATGCTCGGACGCTGCGGCACCACGTGGGTCAACGCCTGATCCAGCAAAAACCGGTTGCCCGAGGTCTTGTCCAGCGAGATGTAGTCCTGGCGGTAGAACTCGTCCCAGGTCACGCTGCTGCGCCCGGCCAGCGGATGGTCACGGCGGCAGGCCACCACGTAGCTCTCCTGCACCAGCGGTTCGAAATCCACCCCCGCCTCCTGGGTGCCCATGAAGCTCAGGCCGAAATCCGCCTCGCCGTTGACCACCGCGCTGAGCACGTCGTGGGCGCTGGAGTCGAGCACCTTGACCTTGATCCTCGGAAACTGCCGGTGATAGCGCGCCACCACCCGCGGCATGAAGTAGTACGCCGCCGACGGCACGCACGCCACGGTGACGTGGCCCAGGCGGGTCGAGGCCACTTCGCTGATGCCCAGCAGCGCCACGTCCAGGTCGTCCAGCAGGCGCTCGACGCTGGGCATGAAGCCGCGCCCGGCCTGGGTCAGGCTGACCTTGCGCGTGGTGCGTTCGAACAGCTTCACGCCGAGGGCGTCTTCGAGCTTTTCGATCCGCCGGCTCAGGGCCGGCTGCGACAGGCGCACGGTGTCGGCGGCCTTGCGGAAACTGCCCTGCTCGACCACCGCGCGAAAGGCTTGCAGGTCGTTGAGGTCGAAGTTGATGGCCATGGCGGGACTCGGGCTGGACTGATTCGCTGAGGCTATGAATGTTACCAATTGATGCAAATCATTACAGCAGCGGACGCCCTACCGGTCGGCCGTCGACAGCTGCCGCTCGATGGCGGCCAGGTTGCGCCGGCGTATCCAGCCGCTGGCCAGCCGGATCGCCAGCCAATAAGGCGTGAACAGCAGGCGGGTGCGGGTGTTGGGGCAATGCACGAAGGTTTCGGTGCGAAGGGTGCGCACGCCCTGCCCGTGTTCGATGACCTGAAAGCGCAGCACCAGCCGGGCAATGCGCGGATCATCCAGCGCCGCGAACGCCTGCGCGTCGGGGACGCGGTTCACGTTCAGGTCCGGGCGCCAGAAGCGCCCCGCCAGGCCCATGGAAATTTCGTCCGGCGCGCGTTGCAGGCGGGTGAACGAATCAAAGCCGAACGGCGCGCTGGCCGGCTGCGTGCGCCGGTTGCCCAGCACCCTGAGCAGTTTCGCCGGCAGCTCGCGCAGCGACAGCAGCGCGTTGACGACGCGATCCTCGCGCATGTCGAAGGCGCAGACCGCGTCGATGATGCGCTCCGGTGACGCCGGGATCGCGCCCGACTCATGGCATTCATAGAATTGGAACGCCGGCAGAAACGGCGAAGGCGAAATCCAGGGCGGAACGGCCCGGCTCGGGATGATGCCCAGTGCCGTCCAGAATGTCGGGTTCATGAGAACTCCCTTGAGGGGCAAACGAGCGGGCATGGCGGTGCCCCTAAAAACCAGGGGCACCGCCACGCCGCGGATACAGCTTAGGCTTGCGCACGCACCTCTGCGTCCGCCTGCTCAGCCTTTTCCGGCACGAAGCAAGGCGCCACGGCACGGGTCTGGCGAAGGTCGACCTTCATTGCGCCCCACGACAGCCCGGCGCCGAAGCCGCACAGCACGACGTGCTGCGCCTGCGGCGTGCCGACGGCGGCATGCCGCGACAGGACGATCGGGATGGACGTGGAACTGGTGTTGCCGACGCCGTCGATGTCCACCGGCATTTTCTCCGGGGCGACGCCGATCATCCGGCGCAGGTAATTGAGCATGAAGCCGTTCGCCTGGTGCAGCACCAGCAGGTCGAGCGACTCGGGGCTCAGGCCCGTGTCGTCCAGCAGCGCCTTGACGGTCTGCGGCACCCGGGCGAGCGCGAAGTTCATCACCGCCGTGCCGTCCATCTGCAGGCAGCGGATGCTCGCGCAGGCCTGGCTGTCCGCGTCCCGGGTGTAGGCGATGTCCGAGGCCAGGGCCTCGCGGCCGCTGCCGTCGGTGCCGCAGACAAACTCGAACGAACCGTCGCCCTGCTCCAGCAACGTGGCGGACGCCGCGTCGCCGAACAGCATTTTCACGTGCCGGTCACGCTCGTCGAGAATCCGCGTGGTCACGTCGCCCGTGCACAGCAGGATCCTTTTGCAGGCCCCCGACGAGATCAGCGCACCCGCTTGCACCAGCGCGCTGACATAGCCGGAGCAGCCGGCGGTCACGTTGATGACCAGGCAATGCTGCGGCAGGCCCAGCGCCTGCTGGACGATGTAGCCGACCCCCGGCGCCCAGGAATCCGGCGTCTGGGTCACCACGATCAGCCCGTCGATGTCATCGGCGGCGCACAGCCCTTGATCGAGCAGGTGGCGGCACGCGGCGATCACCAGATCGGACGTGTGCAGGGTCTGGGTCTCCCTGACCGACTCGATGCCCGTGCTTTTCGCGATGCGGGCGACTTCCTTGGCGCCGAACAGCTCGGCGAAGCCGTCCAGCCCCACGCTGCGTTCGGGCAGCGCGGCCGTGACCGCGCGCACCGCAACCCCGGAAATGGTGTGCATGGTCAGGCCACTCCTTTCACTTTCCCGGCGGCCAGGTCGAAGATGTCCTGCACCGTCACCACGCCTTCGATCTCTTCGCCGGAGATGGTCGTGCCGGTGGTTTCGAACACCAGCGCCACAATCGAGATGCGCGCCATCGAGTCCCAGAAGTCGCTGCTTTCCAGCAAGGTGTCGCCCTTCAGTTCGTCCAGGGGGATGGACAGGATGTCGGCGATGCTTGCGCGCATTTTTTCCATGTTAGCCATGTGTCATTTCCTTATCGTTTGATGGCAATCGGGGCTCACGACCCGCTGAGGACGCCGGGATGGCGCATTTTCTTGAAGCGGCTGGTGATCAGCGGCGTATCGCTGACGGACACCACCCTGGGCAGTTGTTCCGGCGCCAGCACGCCGCGGATCTTGGCGTACAGCACGGCCTTGAAGTCCTCCAGCGCCTGGGGCGCCAGCAAGGTGAAGCGCGCCGCGACGATCTGGCCGAGCAACGGGTTGGGCTGGCCGTACACGACCACGTCGGACACGTTGTCGACGCCCATCAGCACGCTTTCGACGTGCGCCGGGAACACCTTCTTGCCGCCGACGTTGATGACGTCCACCGCCCGCCCGGAGACCCGGAAAAACCCCTCGTGCTCATCCGTCAGGTCGTGGGTGATCAGGTAGCCGTCGTCCGTCAGGTCGCCGGGGCCGGTCAGGTAGCCGAGCATGTTGGTCGGCCCGCGCACCTGCAGGATCCCGTCGACGACCCGCAGGCGGTAGGCCGGATCTTCGATCTTCATCCAGGCGCTGTCGCCGGCCTTGACGTCGCACGGCAGCACGCCGATTTCCGACATGCCGTAGAGCTGGCGCAGTTTCACGTCCGGCAGCAGGTTCGCGATGCGCTGGATGGCTTCGGGGGAGCTCGGCTCGGAGCCGAAATAGATGCGTTGCAGGCTGCGGGTGTCCCACTTCTGGAACACGCCGGTGATCGTCGCCAGGTTCAGCAGCGTCGGCGACACGTGCAGCGTCTGCACCTGGAACGATTCGACGCAGCGCCCGACCTCCTGGGGCGAACGCTCCTTCGGCAGCACCAGGGTGCCGTGGGTCGCCAGCGCCTGCAGCACGGTGACCAGCCCGCCGATGTGGTCGAACAGCAGGAACGCCAGGATGGCGCCGCACCGCTCGGCATTCATGTAGCGGTCGAAGAACGGCGCGACGCCGTGCACCACGCCTTTGGCAGGCCCGGTGGAGCCCGACGAAAACACGATGAAGCCGGCCTCGCGGCGCGACAGCAGGCCTTCGACGGTCGCCGGCAGCGCACGCGCTTCATGGGCCGCGAACGCGAAGCCCTGGGAACCGCCGCCCGTCACGGTGAACCGCGCGCCCGACGCTTCGGCCAGGTGCGCCAACTGCTCGTCGGCCTTGGGCACCGACAGCGCGATGACGTTGTTGCGCAGCCACAGCGCGAACAGCATGCAGACGCTGTCGAAGCTGTAGTTGTCCACCAGCAGGACACAGGCGTCGCTGATGCCGCGGGACGCCAGTTCCTCGCCATAGGCGTGGATCCGCTCATGCAGTTGGGCGTAGGAGAAACGGCCCTCGTCGCTGACGATGGCCGGTTTGTCCGCGCCGTCTTTCAGGTGATTGAGAAACTCGACAACTTGCATATCCACCTCTCGATAAAAAGTGCGGTCGCCGGATCAGCTCGCCTGGGCTTCAAGCGCAGGCGACAGCCGGCTCATGACGTAGTCGGCCAGCGTGCCGAGCGTGGCGAACGGCGTGGCGGTGGGCGGCAGGTCGGAGGTGTCGGCGAGGTGGACCTCGACGCCGAACCGGTTGCGGATCTGCTCTTCGGTGTCGACGATGATCGACACCAGGGTCATGGAGTCGATGGTGCCTTCGATGCCGTACAGCGGGCTGTCCTCGCCCCGGGACAGATCGATGGGCTCGGGCAGCAGCAGGTCCTGTTGCCGCACGACGGCTTCGACGAGGGATTTGACGGTGTTCAGCATTCCAACATTCCTTTATTGGGGGTGCGCGTTCAGGGGATCGTCAGGCTTGGGGCAACGGCTCCCGGGCTTGCTCGTGATGGGCCAGCACCGTTCGCATGTCGACGAACTCGCCGCTCTTCACCCCGTAGTCGGCGGGTGCGGCGATCACGTTGCGGATGTCCTCGGCGCGCTGGGCGGCGGAGACCATGTAACCGGGCACCAACGCCCGTTGCTGCAGGGACAGCAGCTCCGGAAACTGCGCCGTCCGTTCGCTGAAGCTCACCTGCCGGGACAGCCCGGTGTTGACGTTGCACAGGCCCAGCACGGCGAAGAAGATCTCCGGGTTCTCTTGCGCGTAGACACCGCCCAGCGCCTTGAGCGCCGCCTTCGACAGGCTGTAGGTCAGCGTGCCTGCACGAAAGCGGACCCCCGCCATCGACGCCGACAGCACGCAGGTCGCCGGCCGATGGGGCGAAGCCAGCACCAGGTCCAGAATGGCCTTGTTCGCCAGCACGTTGACGTTGAGCACGTGCTGCACGTCCTCCAGCGAAAACGCCTCGGCGCGGGCCGGCACGTTGCCGCTGACCCCGGCGTTGAGGAACAGCACGTCGACGCCCTGGCTCAGGATCTCGGCGAACGGCCCCTTGAACAGCTCGCCGATGTCGCCGGTCTTGGAGAGGTCGAACGGCCGGAACCGGAAGTTCGGGTGGTTCATGAACCGGTACGGTTCGCGCCGGGCGGTGCCGAAGACGGTGCAGCCGTCCTGCAGCAGCCGCTCCACCAGCGCCTCGCCGATGCCGCTGCTCACGCCGGTGATGAACACCCGTTTGCCCGGCGTCCGGGCCGGGTCGCGCTCTGGCCGGCCCATCAGAATTTCCCGGCCGAGAAACCGCCATCCACCGGCATCACGGTGCCGGTGACGAACGAGGCCGAGTCGCTGAGCAGCCACAGGATCGCGGCGGAAATCTCGCTGGCGGCGGCGAACCGTTTCATCACCGTGACCTGCAGTTTGTGTTTGGTGGACTCAGGGTTGGCCTTCAAGCGCTCTTCCGAGTTCATGCCGCCCATCGTCGGGCCGGGGCACACCGCGTTGACGCGCACCGAATGGCGCTCCGGCAGGGACTCTTCGGCGGACTCGATGGCGCACACCTGGGTCAGCATGTTCAGCGCGGCCTTGCTGGTGGAATAGGCGCTTTGCTTGGCCACGCCGAGCAGGCCGGCGCAGGACGACACGTTGACGATCGCGCCGCCGGCGTGCTTCGAGATCAGGTTGGTCTCGTGCTTGAGCAACAGCAGCGGGCCCAGCAGGTTGATTTCCAGCACGCGCTTCCAGTCGGCGAAGTCCATCTCGCGGATCGGCGCATGCTTGGACGTCACGCCGGCGTTGTTCACCGCCAGGTCCAGACGCCCGTGCCGGTCGTTGATGACGCGGAACAGCTCGGCCACGGAGGCTTCGTCGGTGACGTCGCTCTTGATGAAGGTGCAGTTGGCGCCCAGGCGGCTTTGCGCGGTCAGGCCGTCGTCCTCGTTGCGGCCGGTGATGTAGCAGATGCAGCCGGCATCGACGAGCTTCTGGCTGACGTCGAAACCGATGCCCCGCGTGCCGCCGACAACCAGGGCGATTTTTCCGGTGAAGTTCATTTCAGGCTTTCCTCATAGTGCAGTTGCAGTTTTTCCGGCCGCCGGTAGTCCGGGTTGACGCAGCAGTACACCCGCTCGGCCATGGGGTCCTTTTTGTCGCGAAAGCAAAACGCATCGCCCCGGCAGCGCATGACCTCAGCGTCGCGGCCGGCCAGTTCCTTGGCGATGAAACAGTTGTCGGCCAGCATGGCGCGGCCGAACCCGATGAAGTCGGCATCGCCGCAGCCGATGATTTCATTGGCCTGGGCCACACCGCTGACCGAGCCGGTGAAGCCCACCGGGATGCGCACGAACCCCTTGAGGTAGCGGCAGCCTTCGCGGGACATCGCCAGCGCCTTGTCCTTGTTCTTGAAGAAGAACGGAAAGGTCTCGCTGACGCCGGTGGAACAGGTGATCGCCGCCACCCCGGCGGCCTCCAGGGCGACCACCACATCGCCCAGCAGCACCGCCTGCTGCCCTTCCTCGCCCAGGCCGTCGTCGATGCCCAGGCGGACAGTGACCGGCACCCGGTCGCCGGTGGCCCGGCGGATCCCTTCGACGATGGCCAGCAGCAGCCGGGCGCGCTTGAGCGGGTTGCCGCCCCACTCGTCTTCGCGGCGGTTGGTGCGGGGCGACAGGAAACTGCTGACCAGATAGCCGTTCGAGGCCTGGATCTGGATCAGCGCGGCGCCGGCCTGCTGGGCGTGCAGCGCGGCGGCCGCGAACTGATCGATGCAGCGCAGGATCTGCGTGTGCGACATCGCCACCGCCCGCGCCTCGGGAAACGCCTTGAGGATGGCGGGGGATGCGATGCCGCTGGGCGTCAGGATCTCGCCCTGCGCCGTCGGCAACGCCTGCGGGCCGTAGTGCTGCAGTTGCACGCCCAGCGGAAAGTGACGCTGGCGGGCCGCCTCGAACAGCGGGCGCAGGGCCTCGGCGTGGGCCGGCGACGTCAGCCGCAGGCCACGGCCGTTGTAGCGCGCCTCGGCGTCCACGCTGGCGTTGCCCAGGAAACCGAAGCCGCTGCCGCCGTCCATCAGCGACTGATAGACCTTGAAGAACTCCGGCCGGGGAAAGCCGTTCCCGTCGCACAGGTCCATGCCCAGCGACGAAAAGTACAGTCGATTCTTCGCGACCGCCTGTGCGCCGAAATGCAGGGCCACGGTGGCGGGCATCGGTTTGCCGGTGGTCACGGTCATTGCCTCAGCGCCCCGAGGGCCGCCTCGTCCAGGTGAACGAAGCCGCGCTTGATCATGTCGCTGATGACTTGCAGGTCGTCGAAGCCCAGCGTCGGGAATTCCCACGACGCGTACTTGCCCTCGCCGACGCTGCGCACGGCGCTGGAAAACTCGAACTTGCCCTCGTAGCCGATGTGCAGCGTGACGGCGTCGATGAACTCGATCTCCGGCGTCGTCGTCACGCAGCCGTCCTTGCCCAGGCCCACCAGCAGCACGTCGGCCTTGCGGCCCTGGCCGTCGCTGAGGGTGCAGGTCAGCTTCGACTGGTGGATCGGCGTGAACCAATCGTTGGCGTGGATGAAGATGTTGCGGGTCTTCTCGAACAGCCGCAGGTCGATGACCGTCGCCTTGGTGTCGATCGTGGCGAACAGGGTCTGGCGCTGATAGAACGAGACCCGGAAAAAGATCTTCTTGGGCGATGCGGCATCGGTGGGGGTCATGTTGTCGACCACCAGTTCGATGGGGTACATCAGCTCGGCGTAGGCGAAGAAACTCGCGTTCAGCTCGTTGACGCTGACGGTGACGTCGCCGCGCGCATGGCCGGTGTGGTGGTACAGGTGGTGATAGACCGCCTGGCGCGCCGCCTCGATGAACATCGTGCCGGGCACGTGCTCGTGGGACTTGCGGTAGAAGAAGTAGTTGTCGGCGTTGTTGATGAAGCGGAACGAACTGGAGCGGCGGATGGCCGGGATCGCTTGGCACAGCTGCGCCACGGCCTGCTCAGGGTCGTCGCCCTCCAGGCTGCCTTGCGGGGCGACGATCTGGTAAGGCAGCGCCCTCACCCGTTCCCACCCGTTCTGCGCCTCGCCGCCGTCGGCGAACGCGGCGCCCAGGCGGATTCGCTTCTGAAGGTCGGGCGCCACGGCGAAGGCCGCGTGCCCGTCGGCGCCCGCACCGTAGCGGCGCGTGAGCGGGTTATGCGAAGCGGCCGCCAGGGTCGCGTCGTCCAGGTGCAGCGGCAGCGCGACTCTCGGTGCGCAGATCAAAACGTCGTCGGCCGAGCCCTTGTGCAGCAGGTCGGGTGCAATGGTGTCGTTGTTCATATCGGTCAACTCATCCTTGAAAGGGTTGTGGGCCTGCTCTCTTTCGGCAAGGGGGCCGGCAGCCCCCCGGCAATCACGAAGCTTCCATCACATCGCGCTCGGCTTCGTTGCTCGACGGCGCGGCATGCATCGCGGGCGGCACCCACGACTCGACGCCGGCGGCTTCGCGGTGGATCGGGACCGGGTGCTGGCCCAGCAGGATCTGCTCGATGAGCGCCTTCTCGCGCAGGCGCGCAGCGGCGATCGAACGTTCCTTGACGTGGCCGTAGCCGCGGATCGAATCCGGCAGGTTGGCCCAGGCGATGAACTGCGCCAGGTTGTCCTGGGTCAGTTCGGGCAGCAGGCGCAGCAGCATGGCTTCATAGTCCTGGATCAGGCGCCGCTCCTCGCGTCGCTCGGCGGACCAGCCCAGCGGGTCGAACCGGGTGTGGCGCAGGACGCGGCCCTTGGCCAACACCTTCAGCAACGGCAGCACCCAGCCGGAGAACTCGGTCTTCTTCTGTTTGTCGCGCAGCCACGGCAAGGCGAAGTGGAAGGTCAGACGGGTGCTGCCTTCGAAGCGGCTGGCCAGGGATTGCAGGAAACGGTCGGCGGTCAGCAGCCGCGCCACTTCGTATTCGTCCTTGTAGGCCATCAGCTTGAACAGGTTGCGGGCGACCGCTTCGGTCAGCGCGCTGCCGTCGCCGGCGCCCGGCGCGGCGCGCACGATGTTCACCACGCGGCGGTAACGGGCGGCGTAGGCCGCGTTCTGGTAGTGCGTCAGGTATTCGCTGTTGCGCTCGATCAACCGCACGAGGCTGTCACGCGGGTTGGGCGCCGCGCTGATGTCGTGCAGCGCAATGGTCTTGGCGCCCTCGGCGGCAGCGCTCGGGTCGAGGTAAGGCGCGACGAAGGCGGCGTCCTGCGCCAGCAGCCGGCCCCAGGCAAAGGCCAGGTGGTTGGCGGCGGCACTGCCCGCCAGGTCGATGGCCTTGTTCAGCGCCGCCTGCGACACCGGCACCGTGCCGCGCTGCCAGGCGTAGCCCAGCATCAGCATGTTGGCCTGCATCGGATCGACCAGGGTGTCCGCCAGTTGCCCGGCATCCAGGCTGTGGTAGTTGTCCGCGCCCACCTTTTGCTTGAGCAGGTCGACGATCGCCTGGGTCTCGATGCGCAGTTCGGTGCTGCGCAGCATCGCGCCGGTTTGCGTCTGTGCACTGTTGGCGATCACCACGGTCTTTTCCGGCCGCAGCGTGGCCAGCGCATCGTCTTCGCTGGCCACGACCAGGTCGGCGGCCAGCAGCAGGTCGGCGCCGCCGATGTCGATGCGGTGCTGGTGCAGCGTCTGCGCCTCGTTGGCCAGACGGATGTGGCTCAGCACGGCGCCGCCCTTCTGGGCGAAACCGGTGAAGTCGAGCACGCTGACCGCGCGGCCGTCCAAATGGGCGGCCAGGGCGATGGTGCGCGCCACCGTGACGATCCCGGTGCCGCCGATGCCCACCAGCAGCATTTCGTAAGGGGTGTCGAGCGAACGGGACGGCAGCGGCGCCGCCAATGCCACGGCCCGCGCCAGCACCTGGGCGCTGTCGGCCACCCGGCGGCGCTGCGCGCGCGGCTTGCCGGTCACCGTCACGAAGCTTGGGCAGAAGCCCTTGATGCACGACAAGTCGGTGTTGCAGGAATGCGGGTCGATGCGGCGCTTGGTGCCGAACGGCGTCTGCACCGGCGTGACCGACAGGCAGTTGGACTTGACCTGGCAATCGCCGCAGCCTTCGCACACTGCTTCGTTGATGACGACCTGGGTCTTCACCGCCGGGGCCGGCAACTGCTTCTGGCGCCGGCGGCCTTCGGTGGCGCAGACCTGGTCGAACACCAGCACGCTGACGCCGCGGGTCTGGCGCAACTGCAGCTGGACGTCCTCCAGCCGGTCACGGTGATACAGCTCGATGCCGTCAGGCAGGCAGTCCTGTTCGCGGTAGCGCTCCAGGTCATCGGCCACCACCACGATGCGCTGGGCGCCTTCGGCCTTCACCAGCTCCACGGCCTTCTTCACCGTCAGTTTGCCGTCGATCGGCTGGCCGCCGGTCATGGCGACCGCGTCGTTGTAGAGCAGCTTGTAGGTGATGGTCACACCGGCGGCGATGGCCTGGCGGATCGCCAGGAAACCGGAATGGAAAAAGGTGCCGTCGCCGATGTTCTGGAAAATGTGCGGCGTCTCGACGAAGGGGGCCTGGCCGATCCAGTCCACCCCTTCCCCGCCCATCTGCACGCTGCCGCTGGTGGCCCGCTCCGGCATGCGCGCCGCCATGGCGTGGCAACCGATGCCCAGGCGCGCCTCGCTGCCCTTGGGCACGTGCGTGGAAGTGTTGTGCGGGCAGCCTGAGCACAGGTAAGGCGTGCGCCGGATCCAGGCGTGGTCACGCGTCACCGCAGGCATGAGCCAGTAGGTCGGCATCCGCACCGTGATGCCCAAATCCTGTAGCCGCGGCTGGAGCATCGCGGCGATCCGCGACGGGCGCAGCTCTTCGTGATCGCAGACCAGCGGCTGGCCGCTTTCGTCGGCCTTGCCGATGATGACCGCGCGCTGGTCGGCCGCGGCGTTGTAGTGCTTCTGCTTGAGCTGCTCTTCGACGATGGCTTGCTTCTCTTCGATGATCAGCACCTTTTCGGCCTGCTTCGCCCACTCGTCCAGCACCGGCGACAACGGGTAGACCAGGCTGATCTTGAGCAGCGCCACGCCGGCGTTTTCCAGTTGTTCAAGGGTGACGCCGCACTGTTGCAGCGCCTGGCGGACATCGCCGTAGGCCTTGCCGACCGCGCCGATGACCAGCTTCGGCCGGGCCGGTGCCGTGACCGCGGTATCGATCGGGTTGGCCAGGGCGAACGCACGGGCCGCCGCGAACTTGAAGGGCATGCGCCGTTCGATCTGCATGCCGGGCAGATCCGGCCAGCGCCAGTGCAGGCCGTCCGGTCCCGGATCGACCTCGGGGGTGACGAATTCAGGCAACGGGCACGCATCGACCGAGGTGGTCGCCTCGACCGTCTCGGTGATGGCCTTGAAGCCCACCCACAGGCCGGACGCACGGGACAGCGCCCAGCCCCACAGGCCGCAGCGCTCGTAGTCTTCGAGCCCGTTCGGGTGGATCACCGGCAGCCCCCAGGCGATCAGGGTCCGGTCGGATTGGTGGGACAGCGACGACGACACGCAGCCATGGTCGTCGCCGGTGACCACCAGCACGCCGCCCTTGGCCGACGAGCCGTAGGCGTTGCCGTGCTTGATCGCGTCACCGGAGCGGTCGACGCCGGGGCCTTTGCCGTACCACATGCCGAACACGCCGTCGTAGCGTTTCCTCGGGTCGGTTTCGACGCGCTGGGTGCCGATCAGCGCGGTGGCCGCCAGGTCTTCGTTGATCGCGGGCAGGAAGCGGATGTCCGATTGCTCCAGCGCGCCGCTGGCCTTCATCAGTTCCCGGTCCACCCCGCCCAGCGGCGAGCCGCGGTAGCCGCTCACGAACCCCGCCGTGCGCAGGCCGTTGGCCCGGTCGAGCGCGGCCTGGGTGAACAGCAGCCGCACCAGCATCTGCTGCCCGCTCAGGAAGATCCGCTCGCCGGGCGCTGCGGCCTGCGAATACACCGAACGGCTGTCGTAGTTCTGGATGCGCAGCGACGAAGCCTGGGCCTGGGCGCCTGCCCGTTGCTGCACCGCCCCACTGGATGCGCTGGCAGGCATCTGATCGGGCTGAAGTCGCTGACGCGCTGATCCAATGGAGTCTGAGTGCACGGTTTCAAGTCCTTATGAAAACTTCACATTAAATGTGCTTGTTTGCTCACCGCAGCAGGAACTTCCGGCCGCGCCATAAAACAACAGAGAGGCAACTTCACAAATCAAAGGCGAACGAATGCGCGAGCAATCATCAATTGCTCCAGACAACGCGCATGCGCCTGCCTTCGCGGCATTAAGAGAAAAACATTGTTCTATCTTCAGGTGTACGACCGACGTTCTCAGTCGGCCAGACGAAAACCGTCGTTATTCGGGGTCGATCAATTCAAAGTTCAAAGTTTCAACTCCTTGTGAAAACTTCATTTGAATGTCTCTGCGAAAGCGCCGGGCACGCAAGGGCCGGCCGCAGACGGGTAGGTGTTTGCCGACGCCGGCCGGTCAGCGGAACGCTGCGGGCGACGGGCATGCGCTGGGCAAGAAAACGAAAGGCCTGATCCGGCGACGGCGTGAGACCGACGCAGCCCCGCAGACGGGCGGATCGTGGATCGAATAGATAGAGGCCGCCTACATGGCGGGCTGACGGAATGCGAGTACAAGGTTTCAAGTCCCTATGAAAACTTCACTGTAGATCGCTTGTCTGCCCATCCGTCCTGGATGCGGCTTCACGACGTGCTCTGCGCACGTTGGCAAACGTCGTGACAACACAAGCGAATGACCGGAACCCACCTCTCCTGAAGTCGTGGTTCCGACGGGTTGATTCTCTGGCTACTTTCGGCGGTTTCTTATAATTGCCGTTAGTACTTTCTGGTGCGGGAAAAATAGTAGATTCAGGACAAACGCTTTGTCAATCATTGCAACGAAAGTTTAACAGCCGGCACACATATGAACTATCCAGTACACTAATAAAACCTGAAACCATCGTTCCATATTCGACCCGACTTTATCGAATCAGCCGCCCACACACCGGGGACTTGACCATTAAGTGACTTGAATCAATAAAAAGTCCCGAGATTACTGCGCACTGTTTTTCGAGTAACTACTCGGTAACTTTTACGCGAATTAACCTAAGACCAAAGTCTAACTTTACATAAGTAAACCATTACGAATGCCACCTCTCCCTTGTGGGAGCTGCGGTGCGACGATTCGACTTGCCAGCGATGGGATCGGCACAGCAGACATCTCTGCTGCCTGACCCACCGCCATCGCCAGCAGGCTGGCTCCCACAGCGATTGCGGGGAATCCCCCGCATCGGTGACCACCGCCAAAACCTGTGGGAGCTTGCCTGCAAGCGATCGCGGTAGCTCAGGCAATGAAGATGTCGGCTGGGCCGGCCTCATCGCTAGCAAGCTAGCTCCCACAGGATTTGCGGTGGCCTGCCATTTCTGCGAACACCACTGAGCCCTGTGGGAGCTGGCTTGCCAGCGATGGCGGTGTGTCAGGCAATGAAGATGTCGGCTGTACCGGCCTCATCGCTGGCAAGCCAGCTCCCACAGAATCTGTGGTGACCGGCCATTTCTGCGAACACCACTGAGCCCTGTGGGAGCTTGCCTGCAAGCGATGGCGGTGTATCAGGTGATGAAGATGTCGGCTGGGGCGGCCTCATCGCTAGCAAGGCTAGCTCCCACAGTTTTTTGTGGTGTACATAAATCCTGCGAACACCCGAGATGCCTGTGGGAGCTGGCTTGCCAGCGATGAGGTCAGTTCAGCCGACATCGAAGGTGTCTGACACACCGCCATCGCCAGCAGGCTGGCCCTCCACAGTGATCCGAGGGACAGCCGCCCCAGGCCGCTGCCGGTGGTGCGTCGCGGGATGAGCCTTTATCCTTGCTCCCCCGCCGTACCGAGTTCTGGAGTTGTGCCATGCCCCATGAAGGCAACCTGTTGCAAGCCGCCGTCGTCTTTCTCTTTGCTGCCGTGCTCACCGTGCCGCTGGCCAAGCGCCTGCAGTTGGGCGCGGTGCTCGGCTACCTGTTCGCCGGGGTGATCATCGGCCCGTCGGTACTGGGCCTGATCGGCAATCCGCAGAGCGTCAGCCACATCTCCGAACTGGGCGTGGTGCTGCTGCTGTTCATCATCGGCCTGGAACTGTCGCCGCGACGCTTGTGGGTGATGCGCAAATCGGTGTTCGGCGTCGGCCTGGCCCAGGTGCTGCTGACCGGTTCGGTGATCGGCGTGGTGGCGCTGTCGGTGTTCGGCCAGCCGCTCAACAGCGCCATCGTGCTCGGCCTGGGCCTGGCGCTGTCGTCCACCGCGTTCGGCCTGCAAAGCCTGGCCGAGCGCAAGGAACTGACCAGCCCCCATGGACGGCTGGCGTTCGCGATCCTGCTGTTCCAGGACATCGCCGCGATCCCGCTGATCGCGCTGGTGCCGATGCTGGCCGGCGTCGATCACCACACCAGCGGCGCCGACGATGTGCGCCACAGCCTGCAGGTGCTCGGCAGCATCGCCGTGGTGGTGATCGGCGGACGCTACCTGTTGCGTCCGGTGTTTCGCGTGGTGGCCAAGACCGGGCTGCCGGAGGTGTCCACCGCCACCGCGCTGCTGGTGGTGATCGGCACGGCGTGGCTGATGGATCTGGTGGGCGTGTCGATGGCGCTGGGGGCGTTCCTGGCCGGCCTGCTGCTGGCCGACTCGGAATACCGCCATGAGCTGGAAGCGCAGATCGAACCGTTCAAGGGCCTGCTGCTGGGGCTGTTTTTCATCAGCGTCGGCATGGGCGCCAACCTCAGCCTGCTGCTCAGCGCACCGATCACCGTGGTGGGCCTGACGCTGCTGCTGATCGCCCTGAAGCTGCCGCTGCTGTTCGTGGTCGGGCGCCTGGCCGGCGGGCTGAACAAGATCAGCGCCGTGCGCCTGGGCATCGTGCTGGCGGCGGGCGGCGAGTTCGCCTTCGTGGTGTTCAAGATCGGCCGCGACCAGGGCCTGTTCGAACCGCGCCTGTACGACCTGCTGGTGTTGACCATCACCCTGTCGATGGCGCTCACGCCGCTGCTGATGCTGATCTGCGCGCGGCTGGTCAGCCCCAAGGTGCAGCCGGTGGAAGTGCCGGAGAAATTCCGCCAGATCGACACCGACACCCCGCGGGTGGTGATCGCCGGCATGGGCCGGATGGGCCAGATCGTGGCGCGGATCCTGCGGGCGCAGAACATCAAGTTCGTGGCCCTGGACACCTCGGTGGAAACCATCGAACTGTCACGCAGCTTCGGCGGCGTACCGGTGTTCTACGGCGACCCGATGCGCCCGGAGATCCTCAGCGCGGCCAAGGTCGGCGATGCGGAATACTTCGTGATCGCCACCGACGACCCGGAGACCAACATCAAGACCGCCGAGATCGTGCGCAAGCTGTACCCGCACATGAAGATCATCGCCCGGGCGCGCAACCGTCAGCACGTGCACCGGCTGGTGGACGTGGGCGCCGAAGCGGTGCGCGAAACCTATTACTCCAGCCTGGAAATGAGCCGCCGCACCCTGGTCGGCCTGGGCCTGACCCAGGAACAGGCCGATGCGCGGATCAAGCGCTTCAAGCACCACGACGAACAGGTGCTGGAGGCCCAGCACGCGGTGTACGACGACGCGGCCAAGGTGCTGCAGACCGCCCAGGAAGCCCGGGCGGAACTGGCGCGGCTGTTCGAGTCTGATCAGTTGGAAGAGCAATCGCGCAAGGCCTGAGCCCTGCGCAGGCCTGCCGAACCGTCGCCCCGCAGGGCCCTGCCATTGAGCCGGGAGCCCTGTGGGAGCCGGCCTGCCGGCGATGGCACCCTCGCCCCGTCAAGGCTCGATCAGGTAGTTGAAGCCGCCGTAGATCATCCGCCGACCATCGAACGGCATCGGGTTGGCGTCAGGCTGCATGCGCGGGTCTTCCATCATTTTGGCCATGCCGGCGTCGCGGGTGGCCTTGTCCGGCCAGACCAGCCAGCCCGAGGCCACGGTTTCCCCTTCCTCAAGCTTCACCGCCATCGGGAAGGACGTGAGCTTGCCGTCCGGCACGTCATCGCCCCAGCATTCAACGACGCTCAGGGCACCGTATTCCTTGAACAGCTTCGCGGCGACGACACAGTGCTTTCTGTACTGTTCACGGTTGGCGTTGGGCACGGGCGCCACAAAGATATCGATGTAAGCCATGGTCATTCTCCTTGGGGATCGGGTTGTATCCGCTGACTGGTCGATTCCGGCGGCCGCCATTCGACAGGGGCGGTGCCCCACCCGACCGACGGCTCGTCGCGTCCGCCCAGGCTGCCCTCGACCTGCCCGGCGATGTGCAGCGTGCCGGCCATGACGCCGGTGGTCGGGTTCTGCACCAGTTTCAGCCAGGCCTTGTCGAAGGTGTTGCCCAGGCTGCTGCGGATCAGCGCTTCGCTGTCGGGACGGTCGTTGGCCTGGATGATCGCGCGGATGCCGGCCACGCCCACGGAGATCAGCGCCCCGGCGAGTTTCCCCGCCGCGGCCGCCACCGCACCGGCGGCGCCGCGCGGGGCCATTTCCGCTTCCATGCGCTGGCTGGCGCGCTTGGCCACCGGAGCCATGCCGGCGTCGGTGGAGGCGATGCCCTTGGCGCCGCCGTCGGTGTGGATCTTGTCGATCAGCGCGGCGTAGGCCGGCAAGGTGTTCAGGGGTTCGGTGCTGATGACCTGGTACAGCGACGCGTCCCGGGCCGGCGGCGGCCCGAGGGCGATGGCGGGAATCTTCTGCAGGCGCCCGTTGAGCTGGGCGACGGGCACGCCGTGACGCTGGGCGATGAGCGGCATCTGCTG
Source organism: Pseudomonas sp. NPDC089534 (assembly GCF_044749305.1). Lineage (NCBI taxonomy): Bacteria > Pseudomonadati > Pseudomonadota > Gammaproteobacteria > Pseudomonadales > Pseudomonadaceae > Pseudomonas > Pseudomonas sp. NPDC089534. Next base: position 19,452 of record NZ_JBIVHR010000018.1, read on the forward strand.
CGCCATCTGTTGCGCATAGAACGCCGTGGACTGGCCGAGGATCGCGTCCGGGTCGATCTCCACGGCCACCGGCGCCAGCACCCTTTCCTGATACTGCTCAAGCAGATACGCCGCCAGGCGCTTGGCCGAAGCGTCCTGTTCGCCGCCGGCGCTGATCGTGTACCAGCTGACCTTCATCGACAGCCATTCCTGGGTCCAGTAGCTGCTGAACCACGGAATGAAATTTTCTTCAGTTTGCTGATAGACCCGGGTGCGCCAATGTTCCATCGAACCGCGGGCGAACAGCTTGGCCTGCTCGGTGGCCTGCTGCGACGCGCTGAGGATCTCCCGGTCGATCTGTTGCCAGGTGGCGGGCGACACCACCACCGCCGGCGCGCTGACCGGGGCCCGCGCCGTGGTGGCGCAGCCGGCCAGCAGAAACAGTGCGGCGACGGCCAGCGCACGCAGGTTCACGGTGGTGTCCTTCAGGGAGCCGGGGCGGTATGGGTTTGAGTATAGGTGGGCCGGTCGGCGGTGAGGGCGGATGTGCCGACCCCATCGCGGGCAGGCTCACCGCAACGGCCGAACCATCACTGGCGTCGATGTTCACCATTACGACGATTGCCTTTCGCGCAAGGTTCGCCTGGCGCAGGATTCACCCAACCGAAACACATCGAGGAGTCCGTACCATGAGCCACCCCGTCACCCTCGCCGTGAGCTTCCCGGTGTTCGGCAGCAACTGCTACGACCAGCACGCGGTGTCGCGCAAGGCGCAAGCGCTGGTGTTCAACGAGGATTTCGAGGATCTGCTGATGCCCGCCGCCAGCAATCACTTCAGCAACGAAGTGGTGGGCCTCAACGATCAGTTCCGTTTTCTGAGCGACATTCTCGCCACCCATCTGCTGGATCTCGAGGCCTCGGTGCCTGCGCGTTCCCGCGTCCGGGCGAGCGCTCACTTTTAATGCCCAGGGCGTTCCCGACAGGAACGCCCTTTTTGCTTTCACTCAATCCTGGTCATCGTTGTCGTCGCGGTCGCGGTGATGGCGGCGCCATTCGCGCCGGTCGTCGTCGCGGTCATCCCAGCGCCGGTCGTGGTCGTAGTAGCGGCCACGGTCGCGGTCGTAATACCCGCCATGACGGTGGTCATCATCAAAATCCGCGACACAGCCGCCCAGCAGAACAGCGGCAGAAACGGTCAGCAGCAGGGTTGTTGCAGGCTTCATTCAGGGTTTCCCTAAACCAGGTTCAAGACGACGGAGTCGGCCGGCGCTGCCCTCGCCTTTTGGCCCGGTGCGCGCCGCCGCAGATACGACCGGGCAAACCGATGATGATTCAGCGGCTGCACCCGACCGTCTGTCGTCCCGACGACAGCCTCAGCCCACCAGCGCGATCAACTGCTGGCGCTGCGCATCGGTGAGCGTCAGCCCGAACCCCGCCGCGGCGTTGTCCGCCATGCTGCGCGGGTTGCCGGTGCCGGGGATCACGCAGGTGACCGCCGGGTGGGCCAGCAGAAACTTGAGCAGCATCTGCGGCCAACTGGTGACCTGCACCTGCGAAGCCCAGCCCGGCAGCGGCTTGCCCCGCAGCCGCTCCAGCAGCGCGCCGCCGCCGAACGGCCGGTTGCAGACCACCGCCACCCCGCGCTCGCGGCACAACGGCAGGATGCGCCTTTCCACGGCGCGGTCGTCGAGGGCGTAGTTGATTTGCAGGAAGTCCACCTGCTCCGCCCGCAGCACCGCTTCGACCTCGTCATGGGCCGACGGCGCGTAATGGGTGATGCCGATGTAGCGGATACGCCCCTGGGCCTTCCAGTCGCGCAAGGTCGGCAGGTGGGTCTGCCAGTCCAGCAGGTTGTGGATCTGCATCAGGTCGATGCTGGGGGTGCGCAGCAGACGCAGGGAGCGCTCCATCTGCGCGATGCCCTCTTCGCGGCCGCGGGTCCACACCTTGGTGGCCAGAAAGGCCGGCGAGCGCGGTTCGTGAATCGACAGCAACCCGCCGACGGTTTCCTCGGCGAGGCCGTACATGGGCGAGCTGTCGATCACCGTGCCGCCCTTGTTGAACAGCTCGCCGAGCACCGCCGGCAAAGGCCGGTGCAGCGGGTCCCCAGGGGCGGCGTCGAAGGCGCGGTAGGTGCCCAGCCCCACCAGCGGCAGCGCTTCGCGGGTCGAGGGGATGGCGCGGGTCTGCATGGTCTGGCCTCCTGCGGCACGGATCGGGGCGCAGGGGCTAGGATCCGCTGGGCTACACTGCGACAACCCGCCTGCGCGCCCCGTTAAAGTTAGCCGAATGTCGCGAACCCTGATGTCACTCGTCGCCTTGATCGCTGTTGCGTACCTGATCCTGTGCGCGGCGCTGTTCGCGTTCCAGCGCGCACTGATCTATTTCCCCCAGCCCGCCGCCGCGGACTCGCCGCAGACGCGTCTGACGCTGTCGATGCCGGACGCCGACATCCGTGTGAGCGTCCGGGAACAGACAGGCCCCGAGGCGCTGATCTACTTCGGCGGCAATGCCGAAGACGTCTCGCTCAGCCTGTCGTCCCTGGCCCGGGCGTTCCCCGATCACGCCGTGTACCTGCTGCATTACCGGGGCTATGGCGGCAGCGGCGGTTCCCCGTCCGAAGACGCCATCGCCCGGGATGCCCTGGCGCTGTTCGACCGGGTGTACGCCAGCCACCCGAAGATCGCGCTGATCGGGCGCAGCCTCGGTTCCGGGGTCGCCGTGCGGCTGGCCAGCCAGCGGCCGGTGCAGCGTTTGGTCCTGGTCACGCCCTACAACAACCTCGCGGAACTCGCCGCGCGCCAATATCCGTGGGTGCCGGTCCAGTGGCTGCTCAAGGACCGTTTCGAGTCCGGCCGCTACGCGGCGCACATCCAGGTGCCGACGCTGCTGCTGGCGGCGAGCGACGACGAAGTGATCCCCCGGGACAGCACCGAGCGGCTGCTGCGCAGCTTTCCCGAGGGGGTCGCGACGCTCAGGGTGATCGCGCCTGCGGGGCACAACTCGATCGCCGAGCGGCCGGAGTATCTGGAGTGGATGGGCGAGGCGCTGAACCGGTGAGGGTTGTCGGGCTGTCACGGTTGCGTTGCTCCCACAGCAATAGCGGAGTCGACGCAGAACCTGTGGCAGCAACTGTCTTGACTACACTCTGCGGCGCCTGAACGGTCGCCATCGCCAGCAGGCTGGCTCCCCCAGGGGATCCCGGCACACCCCAACAACCTGTGGAAGCAGGCTTGCCTGCGAAGGGCCGGAAAACACTCCGCAACGGCCTACAGGAACACCCGTCCCAGGCACTTCGTCGGCCCGCCGCCATTCTCACCGGCGCCCCGTGAACCAAGCCCAAAAAGCCCAGTCCTACCCGCGCCGCCTTCCGCGGTTCATTCCAAACAAGCGCCGTCCCCCTTCAGAGCCGCCCCTTCCATGCGCCACGCCGTTCGTTCGTCCCGCTTCGTTCCGCTGTGCCTGCTGATCCTCTCCCCCCTGCTTGCCGCCCCCGCCCATGCCGGCGCGGAACGGCAACTGGCGGCCGCCATCAACGACCTGCGCGCCCACCCGCAGCGCTGCGACCGGCGCCCGGCACAGCGCCTGGCGCCGCTGTCGCTCAAGCAGGACCTGGCCCTGCCCATCGGCTACGGTTATGGCGGCGGGTTGCGCGAACGCCTGAAGGATAAGGGGTACGCGGCGGTGGCCGTGCGCAGCATCCGGATCGTCGGGGCCGGGGACGCCGAAGAGGCGTTCGAGCAGTTGCAGGACGATCATTGCGGCGCCCTGCTGGACGCCCAGTACGCCGACATCGGCATCAGCCGCGCCCGCAACGAATGGCAAGTGGTGCTGGCGCGGCCGGTGCTCGACAGCCGGGTGGGCGACAACCGCAGCGTCGGCAAGGCCCTGCTGGCCGAAGTCAACGCCGCCCGCGCCCGTCCGCGGATGTGCGGGCGCCAGCGCTTCGCCGCCGCCCGCCCCTTGAGCTGGAACCCGGCCCTCGGCGCCGCCGCCCAGGGGCACAGCAAGGCCATGGCCTACGGCAACTACTTCGCCCACCGCGACCCCGACGGCGACATGCCGTCCGACCGCGCCCGTGCGGCCGGCTACCGCGGACGGCAGATCGGCGAAAACATCGCCGCCGGCCAAGGCTCGCCGGGCAAGGCCATGGCCGGCTGGCTCGCCAGCCCCGGCCACTGCGCCAACCTGATGAACCCGATGTTCACCCAGGTCGGCGCCGGGTTCGCCAACGATGCGCGCAGCGATGAAGGGGTGTACTGGACGATGCTGTTCGGCGCGCCTTGACCGGCGCCGCCCTTTGGCCTTGCGGCGGACACGGCTGCCGCACTTGACCGGAATCCCTGCGGGAGCCAGCCTGCTGGCGATGGCGGCCTGTCTGGCACATCGATACCGGATCGACATCGTGAGCCTGCAAAGGGGCCGCAACATCGCAATCACCGGATGCCCCATTACTTGGGCCGACGCACCGCCCTCACCCGCCCGCTGTCCCCGCCGCCGCAGTAGAAGCGCTCGCCGCCGTCCGCCTCCAGCCCCGACACCCCGGTGCCCGCCGGCAACGCCAGGCGGGTCAGCACCTGGCCGTCGTCCGGGTCGATGCGGCGCAGTTCGCTTTCATCGCCCTCCCAGGTGCCGTGCCACAACTCGCCCTCGACCCAGGTGACGCCGGTGACGAAGCGGTTGGATTCCAAGGTGCGCAGGATCTCCCCGGTCTGCGGGTCGATCTGATGGATCTTGCGGGCCCGGTACTGCCCGACCCACAGCGTGCCTTCGGCCCACGCCATGCCCGAATCGCCGCCGTCGCCGGGGGCCGGGATGGTGTGCAGCACGCGGCCGGTGGCCGGATCGATCTTCAGGATGCGGCGGTCGGCGATCTGGTACAGGTGCCGGCCGTCGAATGCCGTGCCGCCGTCGGCGCCGACCTTGATCGCCCCCACGGTCTGCCCGCTGGCCGGGTCGAGCGCGTTGATCTGGCCATCACTGGCGAACCACACTTGCCGACCGTCGTACGTCACACCGTGAATGCCGCCGATGCCCTCGAACGGGCCGTATTCACGAAGGATTTCTGCGTTTGCGTGTTTCATGGAAGCATCCTCGCCGTCAGGTGAGTCCAGCCTAGCCATTGCCCAGCGACAGCGGGAGTAACAAGACCGTCGCGAAACCCGGCCCCGGCGGCATCGTCCAGCGCCGTGCGCGCGCCCGACCGAACGCCTGCACCTTACCGTCGGCGGCGAGGGACTCCAGGGCCCGTTGCACCTGACGCTGACTGTTGCCCGACGCCAGCGCCAACGCCGAGCTCGACCAGGCCTCGCCGTCGGCCAACAGGGCCATCAGCCCGGCGTGCCGGCCCTCCACCGGCGGTGTGAGCAGCGCAGCTTCGTCGGCCTCCAGCGCATAGCCGCGTGGCGTGGCCCGGATCCCGGCCAACGGTTGCAGCCCCGCGCGCAGCCGGCCGATCTCCACCCGCAGGCGCACCCGATGGGACTCATCGCCAAGCCTGAGGCGAAACGCCTTGGCGATCAGGGTTTCCCGGGAGACATCGCCCGGCCAGGCTTCGGCGAGCCAACGGAGCAGGTTGAACAGCAACGGGCGCGTGGCGAGCGACACCGTCATGCCGGCGCCGCACGCCCGGTAACGGCAAGCATCGACCACCAGCGTGCGCGAGGCGAACAACGCTTCGACCTGGGCCAGCGTCACCGCCTGCCCCTGCCCGTCGACGGTCAGATGCGCAGCCGGCGCCTGCAGTTGGCGCATGGCCTGCGCAACCTCGGCCGACAACGCGCCGATGCCTGCCCGTTGCGCCGCCTGCCCGGCCCGCAGCAGCAAACCGTGCGCTTCATGCGCCCGCATCCGCCGCTGGGCGATACCGGCCAGCATCAGCGCATGGGCCGCTTGCAGCGCGGGCGGCAACGGCGCCGGATCCAGCCCGTCGAGCAACCGCCGGGCCTCATCCAGTTCACCGATGAGCAGGCACCGGCGGATCTGCACGTAGCGGGCGTGCGCCGCATTCACCCGGTCGCCGTGATCGCTCAGCAGCGCCCGCGCCGCCTCCAGCGCATTCACCGGCCAGCCCAGATCCCGCATCGCCAGCGCCACCTCGGCCTCGGCCACCACACACCGTGCGCGGGGCACCGGCTCGTGGGCACCGAACGCCTTCACCGCCCGTTGCAGCAGCGCCCTGGACGTGCCCCACTCGCCGAGCTGGGCCATGGCGATGCCGCGCAGCGCCAAGGCCGGCGGATCCTCGCGCAAGGCCACGAAGTTCAGTGCCGTCAGCGGGTCACCCAGCGCCAGCGCCCGGCCGGCGGCCGTGATCAACGAATCCATGCGCCGCTCCTGTCGTGTCCGCCCCCGTTGCGCAGGCGTGCAAGGGAGTTTAATCACGCAAGCCCGCTCCATCGTTTTTTTGATAGCATCCAGGCTTCCACACACTTCAGTGCTGCTATTCCAAGGGATGGATTCAAGCATGCTGGACGCCAACGCTACGCACATCACCCTCACCCTCGAAGGCGCCAACGCGGACTTCCAGGTGCTCAGCTTCACCGGCCGCGAAGCCCTCAACCAACCTTTTTGCTTCGACATCGAACTGGTCAGCGCCCGCCCCAACCTCGCCCTCGAAGAACTGCTGCACAAGCCCGGCGTCCTCACCTTCGGCGCCACCGGCGAGGGCAAGATCCACGGCCTGGTGTACCGCATCGAGCAAGGCGACTCCGGCCGCACCCTCACCCGCTACAGCCTGAGCCTGGTGCCGCAGCTGGCCTACCTGCGCCACAACCACGACCAGCAGATCTTCCAGCAGCTCACCGTGCCCAAGATCATCGCCCGGGTGCTGGAGGACCGCGGCATCCTCGCCGACGCCTACAGCTTCCAGCTCGGCGCCGAGTACCCCGAGCGCGACTACTGCGTGCAGTACGACGAGTCCGACCTGCACTTCATCCAGCGCCTGTGCGAGGAGGAAGGCATCCACTTCCATTTCCAGCACAGCACAAGCGGCCACAAGCTGGTGTTCGGCGACGACCAGACCGTGTTCCGCAAGCTCAAGCCGGTGAGCTACCAGCAGGACTCCGGCATGGCCGCCGACAAGCCGGTCGTCAAGCGCTTCAACCTGCGCCTGGAGACCCGCACCAGCCGCGTCGCCCGCCGCGACTACGACTTCGAGAAGCCGAAGATCCTGCCCGAGGCCGCCGCCAAGTCGGCGTTCATGCCGGACCTTGAGGACTACGACTACCCCGGCCGCTTCACCGCCCGCGAGCGCGGCAAGCAGCTGGCCACCCGCGCCCTCGAACGCCACCGCAGCGACTACGCCCTGGCCGAGGGCAAGGGCGACGAACCGACCCTGGCCTGCGGCCACTTCCTCACCCTGGCCGAGCACCCGCGCGCCGAGTGGAACGACCTCTGGCTGCTGCTGGAGGTGATCCACGAGGGCAAGCAGCCGCAGGTGCTGGGCGAGAACGTCACCAGCGACGTCACCGACGGCAAGGACGACTTCCACCAGGGCTACCGCAACACCTTCCTCGCCACCCCGTGGGACGCCCACTACCGCCCTGCCCTCGAACACCCCAAGCCCCGTGTCCTCGGCAGCCAGACCGCCGTCGTCACCGGTCCCGCCGGCGAGGAGATCCACTGCGACCCGTACGGGCGGATCAAGGTGCAGTTCCACTGGGACCGCGACGGCCAGGCCGACGACAAGACCACCTGCTGGCTGCGCGTGGCCAGCGGCTGGGCCGGCGCGGCCTACGGCGGCATCGCCATCCCGCGCGTGGGCATGGAGGTGCTGGTCACCTTCCTCGAGGGCGACCCCGACCAGCCGCTGGTCACCGGCTGCCTGTACCACAAGGAAAACGTCGTCCCCTACGACCTGCCCGCGAACAAGACCCGCAGCACCTTCAAGACCTTGAGCTCCCCCGGCGGCAAGGGCTACAACGAACTGCGCATCGAGGACCGCAAGGGCGCCGAGCAGATCTACCTGCACGCCCAGCGCGACTGGGACGAGAACATCGAGCACGACCAACGGATCCGCATCGGCAACGAACGGCACGACACCGTCGAGGCCAACGCCTACAGCGAGTTCAAGGTCGAGGAACACCGCATCACCCACCTGGACCGCAAGAGCGAAATGCGCGCCGACGACCACCTCACCGTGGGCGTGACCCGGCACGTGAAGGTCGGCACCGGGCAGTTCGTCGAGGCCGGCACCGAGATCCACTACCACGCCGGCGAGAAGGTCGTGGTCGAGGGCGGCATGGAACTGACGGCCAAGGCCGGCGGCAGTTTCGTGAAGGTGGATGCGGGTGGGGTGACCATCAGCGGGGCCGAGGTGAAGGCCAATACCGGCGGCGCGCCGGGGGTGGGCAGCGGGATTGCGATCCTGGCGCCGACAGTACCCCTGGCGGCGGCCATCGGAAGCGTCGGACAGCTGCTGGAACGAAAAACCGTACCCGAGAGCACTGAGCATGATCTGGACTTCGTTCTGACAAGCCAAGATACGGGCTTGCCGCTCAGGAACTTTCCCTATGTCATCAAGACCGCCTCCGGCAAAACCATTGTTGGACGCACCGACGATCAAGGGAGAACGGCAAAGGTCACCAGTACCGAAGCAGAAATGGCCACCATTGAAGTTTATGACGACATTCCGCCAATTAATCCTGGATGGGACGCTGTAGATGCCTAAGACCAAACCGCTTGTCACTGCTAAAAAACCACTTACGCCCAAAGCGGATACCGCTTCAGCGAAAATCGTCGTGGATGACAGTCAACGTCTGAGAGAAATCAGAAAACTGGTCGAGGCAAACAATCGGTCTACCATCGACACCAACACTGTCATTTGCCAGATCTATATGGAATCACACTTTGATGCCAACGCCGGGCTCGGAAAGCACTCGGCACGAGGCCTCATGCAGATGCAAAAACCGGCGGTGCAACAAGTCTACAAATACCGGAAAAAGAAAGAACTTGGCCGTTCGCCGAGCGACCCTCAGACTCAAGAGGCCTTCAAGGCAGGTGCGGAGTTTTACGACTCACCCGCCATTTGGGACGAGGCTCAGAACATCCAGATCGGAACAGAATACATGCAGTATTGGTTAGACATTTCGAGCTCTACAGAAGAGGCCTATAAAAAATACCGGGGGATTCCCAACGGTGTTTATTATCGAAAAATAAGCGACTGCGCCAAAAAACTGGCTGCCAACCCAAACTCAATGGACATTCTGAGGAATACATTGAAATGAAAAGCGCGTGGTGGTTTTTAATTGTCTCCGTCCTATTTCAGCCGGCTTTGGCGGACACAAAAGAAGTTCTTGTCGAGTGCCCATTCTCAGACGGAACAAGCGCCTCATTGCTCACGACGTCAAGTGCCGACGGGCAACGGCTTTTCGTAAAAATCGACAACCAAACCCAAGCGGCCTTTACAGACATGCCGGACTCGGACTTTGTCGGTGAGATCGTATTGGCAAAGTGTGCAGGATCCAGTTTGATCTATGCGATGAACTACGGATCTCCCTATCTGAAAGGTGCCGTGCTACGCAAAAACCCAACCAGTGGAAGCCTGGAGCGAATCGATTTTGCAGAAAAAGCGGTGCCTAGCCTGCTGTACCTGGGTTCGCAAAGGATGCGCCTGGTCATACCCAATGAAGGGTATGAAGTCTCTTCGAAGTTTCTCGTCTATGACTACTCTGCAAAGTCAGGCCAATCGCCGGAAGCCAAAGGGATCAATGCCCTGCCCGACCGCAAAGGCTACAAAGTCATCACTCTGAATTGACCAGGCGCTTCTGAGCGCCGCACACACAAGAAGCGCGTGCACGGGCATAGAGATGATCGGTCCGACCCGGCACGGGCCTCAAACCGGAGAGATGGTCGCCAGCACACCGATCAGAATGGTCAGCGTCAGGAACCCACCCAGGAAAATCGCCATCTTCGCCATGTTGCTCTCCTCAATGCCAGGTTTGCGGTGCACCGGGCGTTTCGGGATGAAGGCCGCCGCGGATGACCGAACTGCCGGGCTATTTTGAGCGCCTGTCTGTTTGGGTTACAGAGGCAGATCGCGACAGAAAAAGCGGATCAGATGGGCGTCTGATCCGCTTGCGCGATGCCCGGACATTCAGCGCGGCACACAAAGGTGCCCATTCCCGCCTGTTGATCTAGAGTCATGTTCGCCTTTCGAAGAACAACAACAGACAGGAGTGAACGATGGCTGACCTGAACCTGCACCCCAACGCCGCCCAGTCCCTGGAGCGCTGGCACGCAATGATCCGCACCGGCAACCTCTCCGCGCTGCCCGAACTGCTCGACCCCAAGGCCGTGTTCCGTTCGCCGATGGCCCATAAGCCCTATCCGGGCGGGCACGTGGTCGCCATGATCCTCAACACCGTGAGCAACGTGTTCGAGGACTTCACCTACCACCGGGAACTGGCGACGGCGGACGGGCTGAACGTGGTGCTGGAGTTCAGCGCCAAAGTGGGGAACAAGGAGCTCAAGGGCATCGACATGATCCGTTTCGATGAACAGGGGAAGATCGTCGAGTTCGAGGTCATGGTGCGTCCCATGAGCGCGCTGCAGGCGCTGGGGGAGGAAATGGGGCGGCGGCTCGGGGCTTACCTGGCGGCGGCCAAGGCCTGATTCGTTGGGTGGGCGGGAACCAGCCCCCTCGCCGCAGGCAAGACGCCAGGCACAAAAAAGCCCACTGACCGTCACCGGTTCAGTGGGCTTTCTCAATCTGGCCGCTGGTTACAGCGCCATGTCACGTGCAGCGTTTTCCTTCGGTGCCTTGGCCTTGTCGGCCGCAGCGTCCGCCGCCGGGGCGGCCTGGCCGATGACCGGTGGGGTCGGCAGTTCCAGGACCTTGGCGGTGTAGGCCCACTCTTCGGCCACTTTGGCCGGATCGCTGTTCAGCTGGGTGCCGTAGCTCGGAACGATCTGGTGCAGCTTGGCTTGCCACTCAGGGGTGGCGACCTTGTCCTTGAAGACCTTCTGCAGCACGCTCAGCATGATCGGTGCAGCGGTCGAAGCGCCTGGCGATGCGCCCAGCAGACCGGCGATGGTGCCGTCCTGCGAAGCGACGATCTCGGTGCCCAGCTTCAGCACGCCACCGGCCTGCTCGTCACGCTTGATGATCTGCACGCGCTGGCCGGCCTGCCACAGGCGCCAGTCTTCGGCCTTGGCGTTCGGGAAGTATTCCTTCAGCGCGTTCAGGCGGTCTTCATCCGACAGCATCAGTTGGCCGGCGAGGTACTCGACCAGCGGGTATTCCTTGATGCCGACCTTGGTCATAGGCCAGATGTTGTGGGTGGTGGTGCTGGTCAGCAGGTCCAGGTACGAACCTTCCTTGAGGAACTTGGTGCTGAAGGTCGCGAACGGCCCGAACAGGATGACGCGCTTGCCGTCCAGGACACGGGTGTCCAGGTGCGGAACGGACATCGGCGGAGCGCCGACGGACGCCTTGCCGTAGGCCTTGGCCAGGTGCTGCTCGGCGATGGCCGGGTTGTCGGTCACCAGGAACGAACCGCCCACCGGGAAGCCGGCGTATTCCTTGGCCTCTTCGATGCCGGACTTCTGCAGCAGGTGCAGGGCACCACCGCCGGCGCCGATGAACACGAACTTGGCGTCGGTCTCGGTCTTAGTGCCGTCCTTCAGGTTCTTGTAGCTGACGCGCCAGCTGCCGTCGGCGTTCTTGGTGATGTCCTGCACTTCGCTCGACAGCTTCAGGTCGAAGTTCGGCTTGGTCTGCAGGTAGCCGGCGAACTGGCGGGTGATCTCGCCGAAGTTCATGTCGGTGCCCAGCGGGCTCCAGGTGGCCGCGATCTTCTGGTTCGGGTCACGCCCTTCCATCATCAGCGGAACCCACTTCTTGATCACTTCCGGATCTTCGGAGTACTGCATGCCGGCGAACAGCGGGCTCGCCTGCAGGGCTTCGTAGCGTTTCTTCAGGAACTTGATGTTGTCGTCACCCCACACGAAGCTCATGTGCGGCGTGGTGTTGATGAACGAGCGCGGATTCTTCAGGACGCCCTGGCGAACCTGCCAGGCCCAGAACTGACGGGACACCTGGAACGCTTCGTTGATCTCGACGGCTTTCGGGATCGAGACTTTGCCGTTCTCGTCTTCCGGGGTGTAGTTCAGCTCAGCCAGCGCAGAGTGACCGGTACCGGCGTTGTTCCAGCCGTTGGAGCTTTCCAGGGCGACGCCGTCGAGGCGCTCGACCATTTCCATCGACCAGCCCGGCTCCAGCTCGTTGAGCCACACACCCAGAGTGGTGCTCATGATGCCGCCGCCGATCAGCAGCACGTCCACTTTCTTCGCTTCTTCCGCGTAGGCGGACGACAGCCCCATCGACAAAGCCAGCCCCAGCAAGGCCGTGTTCACTTTTTTAAACATCTGTTGCACCTATGATAAAACGCCTTCCGCCCGCCGCTGTTGTGCGTGTGGGGCCCCTTTCTCGCGACGCTCAGGCTAGCGGCGCAGGTTCCGGCACACTTCAAGATTGACGGGTGGGCACACAAGGCCGACATGCCACATCGGCCTCAGTTATATGTCCCTTCTGAACTGACTTCTTATCATTATTGGCTTCAGCTACTTGAGCGACAGTGATTCCGCCGGCCCGCGAATGGCGGGCCGAACCGAATGAGGTCAAACCAAGTTGGCGCGAAGAATATCACGTCAGGGCCAACCCGCGCGTCTGTTCCCGACTTGGCGGTCTCTTTGCGCCTGACCCGTTATCGGCCGCGCGGGGCGGATCATGACGGTGGGCCGGGCTCTGACTGAAGCCTTTCAGCCGTTTCCGGGGCGGCTTGGAGCGGGTTCATCGCGAACAGGCCCGCTCCCACAGGGTTTGCGGGTGATCGGCCAATATGTAACACGGCATTAAGCGGATCTGCGCCATCACAGCCGGAACCGGTCCACCGACTGCGCCAAACGCCCCGCCAGGCTCGACAGTTCGTCGGTGGTGCCCGCCGTCTCGCCGATCACCTTGCTGTTGCCCTCCGACATCCCGGCGATCATTTCCACCTGGTGGGCGATTTCGTTGCTGGCCTGGCTCTGCTCGCCGATGGTGCGGCTGATGTCGTTGACCAGCTGCGTGGTGTTGAGCGTGGCTTCGAGGATCTCTCGGATGGCGCGCTCGACGTCCGCCGTGACCGCCATGCCCTTGTCGACCTGGGCCACGCCGGCCTCCATGCTGCTGACCGCTTCGCGGGTGCTGTTCTGGATGCGTTCGACCATGGCGGCGATTTCCTGGGTCGATGCGCTGGTGCGGGCGGCGAGGCTGCGCACCTCGTCGGCGACCACCGCGAAACCGCGCCCCTGCTCCCCGGCCCGGGCCGCTTCGATGGCGGCGTTGAGCGCCAGCAGGTTGGTCTGGTCGGCGATGCTCTTGATCACCTGGATGATGTTGAAGATCCCTTCGGACTCCTGGTCCAGCGTCCGGATGACCTGGGCCGAGCGCTGGGCCGAACGGGCGATGTCGTCCATGTCGCTGACCACCTGGTGGATCACCTGTCCGCCGTCCTTGGCCAGGGACTCGGCCTGGTTGGCCATGTCCAGGGCACGTTCGGCGTGCCGGGTGATCTCTTCGATGCTGGCGGTCATCTGGCTGGCGGCCGCCGCCATGGTGCCGGCGGCGGCGCTCTGCTGCTGGCTGCTGTCGGCGACCTGATGGCAGCCCTGGCTCAGGCGTTCGCTCATGCCGCTGACGCCGTGGGCATTGCGCCGGACCACGTCGATCATGTCGCGCAGGTCGCGCTGCATGGTGGCCAGCGTGCGGATCAGGCCGCTGGCTTCGTCCCGGCCTGCCGGCTCCGCAATCGGCTCGCTGAGGTTGCCGTGGGCGATGCTCTCGGCGATGCGGCTGGCGGACTTCAACGGCCCGGTGATGCCCAGGTACACCCAACGACCCTCGGCCAACAGCAGCACCAGGCTGGCCAGCAGGACGGCGCCGAGGGCGACGTTGGCGCTGCGGATCGCCGCTGCGGTGCCCTCGCCGGTCTGCCGGGTGTTGCTCTCGATCAGTTCGCTGAGGGCGGCCATCTGCTCCTCCAGCTGACTGAACGCCGTGTTGAACGTGCCCAGTTCCTGCTGCGCCGCCTCGGGGTTGTCCAGCGCCAGGCCGACGATCCGCTCGCCCGCGCCGATGTAGGTGTCCAGGCTCGGCTTGATCTGTTCGAGCGCGCTGCGGATCGTCGGGTTGACCGGCAGCTTCAGGTTCTCGCCGAGCACCTCGCGAAAATGCGCCGCGTGTTCGTTGACCGACTGGCGCACCTCGTCCGCCGTGCTGGTGCTTTTGCCCAGCCCGGTCAGCATCGCCGAGAACACATCGGCGCGCAGGGCGTCGTGCATCATGTCGGCTTCCAGGTGGTTGCGCAGCGCGGACATGCTCACCGCGCTGTCGTCGAACGCGGCGGACATCCGCCCGTTCCCCACATAGCTCACCAGACTGACGATCAGCGCCGTCACCAGGCTGGTCGCTATCAGCAGCATCAAGCGCAGTTTGATCGACACCGTGGTTTCCTCCCTGGTCACGCCGCCAATTGAGCCGTCAGTGTTTGAGTTAAGCCTATTTCCGCCGGACTGCCGCACCGGAACGTCTCGGCGTGTGTCGGCGCCCCGCCGTCCGCCCTCCGGCATGGAACTCCCGCGCAGCCGCGCACCTCTCACATTATGTGGTAAGTCCATTTAGCCGCTTGCTGTTGGAGGTACACCGCCATGCGCCACTTAGTGCTCGTTTCGTCCCTCATCCTCTGCCTGCCCTTCGGCTCGGCCCTGGCCCGCGTGGACGCGGGCGACGTCGCCACTTCGGCGGGGATCTCCGCATCGCTCTACTCGACCTTCAAGGACCACAAAATGGTGATTCCGGCCCGTGACGACCTGTCGGCCTTCGTCGCCAGCGGCGGCGCCATCCGGGGCGTGTACCTGGAATCGGTGCTGCAGCAGGTGCGCCACGACAACCCCGGCCTGAACGTCAGCGACGAAGAACTGGCCAACGCCATCCTGGCCCACTACGAAGGCCTGTCGCAGTAGGCCCGCACGCCCGACAGCGGTGGCCGACCGGATTCGCCACCCTTTCGCCCCGCCGATGGACGGCAGACGGGCGAGCATGGGCAAAACCGTCGGACGGCCTCTATGATGGAGGCCATGACGATTTGCGCCCCCCTCCGTTCCCCCTGCCCTCCCGGCGCCTGCAATTGCGGGCGCGATCCGCTGCTGGAGAATCCCGGCGCGGATGTGCGCATCCTGATGCTGACCCGTCAGGAGGAAAAGCGCCTGCTCGAACGCCTGGAAAACCTGCAGAGCCTGGCCGACCTCGAACGCCTGCAAGGCCGGATGTTCGAGCAGTTGGGCATCCGCGTGAGCATCTCGCCGGGGTTCAGCGAAGTGCGCACGATGCGCGGCATCGCCATCGACATCGATGAGCTGCCGGGCCTGTGCCGCAAGACCCGCCAGTCGATTCCGGCCGCCATCCGCCGGGGGCTGGAGCGCCATCCGGAAGTCGCCTTCGCGCTGCTCAACGCCCACGACCTGCTGCGCGACGCCTGACGGCCACCAGGGTCAGGCGCCGCCCTTGGCCTGCTGTTCCAGGTGCACCTGCAGATCGGGGTCGATCCGCAACGCCGCCGCCAGCTCATCCAGATAGTTGCGTTCGGCGTCCTGCTGGTCGTCCACCAGCATCACGCTGGCCAGGTACATCTCGGCGGCCATCGCCGGATCGCCCTGGGCCGATTGCGCCACCTCCGCAGGATCCAGCGGCTTGGCCACTTCGGCGTCGAGCCATTCCTGCAACTGCGGATCGTCGGTGTGGCGACCGATTTCGGTGCTGATCATGTGTTTTTCCGACTCGTCGATGCGCCCGTCCGCCTTGGCCGCGGCGATCAGCGCACGGAGCACCGCGTGGCTGTGCTCCTCGACCTGCGGGCCGGAGAGCATGTCCACGGTCTGCGGCGCCTGTTGCGGGGCGGCTGTCGCCTGGCTGCGTTGCCAGGCCTGGTACGCCTGGAACGCCATCATCCCGAGCGAGGCCAGCGCCGCGTAGTTGGTGCCGCCGGAGCGACCCTGAGCGCCACCGCCCAAAGCCCCGCCCCCCAGCAGCCCGCCGAGCAGCCCGCCCAGACCGCCCAACCCGCCGGCGGGCGCCCCGCCTCCGCTGTTGCCGCCCCCCAGCAAGCCACCGAGCAAACCGCCGAGTCCGCCCAGCCCGTCGCCGGCCGAAGCGCCGCCTTGTTGCCCCGCAGAGGCCTGGCCCCGCAGCAGTTGTTCAAGCAAATCGCTGGTGTTCATGACGGTGTCCTCCGGAAGGCGTGAATGCGTCTGGCAACGATAGTCCTGTGCTGCCGCAGCGCCAGCACCGTTTGGCTGAAGCGCGGGGTCGGCCGGCGATTTCTCCGGCATCCTTTTTCCGCGGCCAGCTAAGATTCATTGAGGGTGAACCTTATCCCGGCGCCACCGGTCGATACCTGCAACCCTGATCCGGCCCGCCTCACTTTCTGGAGAACGCCCCGTGATATCGACCGTCCACATCGCCAGGCTCAAGGCCTGGGGCGCCCACGGATTCACCGCGACCGGCGTGGTCACCGCTTTCCTGGCCACCCTCGCCTTGCTGGAGAACCAGCCGACCCATTGCCTGATGTGGCTGGGCGTGGCGCTGATCGTCGACGGACTGGACGGGGCGCTGGCGCGCAAGGTCAATGTGCAGTCGGTGCTGCCGAGCTTCGACGGCTCGATCCTCGACCTGGTGATCGACTACCTGACCTACGTGTTCATCCCTGCGCTGTTCATCTACCGCTACATTCCCCTGCCCGACTACACCTTGCTGCTGACGGTGTCGCTGATCCTGGTGTCGTCGCTGTTCTGCTTCTGCAACGTCAACATGAAGAGCAAGGACAACTACTTCGTCGGCTTCCCCGCCGCCTGGAACGTGGTCGCGCTGTGCCTGTACATCATCGCGCCGGGGCCATGGATCACCCTGCTCACGGTGATCGGCCTGGCGCTGCTGACCCTCACCCGGATGAAGTTCCTGCACCCGTTCCGCGTCCGCCGGTTCATGCCGATCAACATCGCGGTGACGGCCATCTGGCTGCTATGCAGCCTGTCGCTGGTGCTCAACCATCCGGTGATCAATCCGTTCGTGATGGGGCTGTGGCTGCTGATGTCGGCCTACTTCCTCGGCATCTGCGTCTGGCGCACGGCGCTGGAGTGGTTTGACGGCGCTCACTTGAAATAGGGGTTTTTCATGCCGATCCGTATCGTGCGCCTCGGTTCGCCCCGCGCACCCGAAGAAGGCCTGCGCCTGGGCACCGTGCGCCGCCCGCCGCGCGGAGTGCCCAAGGCCGAGTTCGCCCGCCGTGATTTCTATGATGTGTGGCAGCCGCTGCTGTCGCCCAGCGCCGACCTGGTGGCCGAAGCGCTGCACGCCGAGGACGCCAAGGCCTGGGCCGCCTTCGTGCGCAAGTTCAAGGCCGAGATGAAACAGCCGGCGGCAAGCCAGATGCTGGATCTGCTGGCGGCGCTGTCTCACCAGACTTCGTTCGCCCTTGGCTGCTATTGCGAGGAAGAAGCGCACTGCCACCGTTCGGTGCTGCGCGAATTGCTGGTGGCGCGGGGGGCGCAGGTCAGCTGAACATTGCCGCGGGTCCTTCGTTGCCGGTTCCGCCGCCATCGCTGGCAAGCCAGCTCCCACAGTGTCCGGGGTGTTCGCATCAACGGCGGACAACCGCAATCCCTGTGGGAGCTGGCTTGCCAGCGAAAGCGATGGCCGCTTCGATACAGGCATCGGCTCTACCTGCATTTGTCGCAGCGCCGCATTCGCAGGAGCAGGCTTCAGCGTTTGGCGATGACCACCTCCAGATACTCGCTCGGCACCACCAGCGACGTGTCCCCGCCCCGGTTCAGGCTGTTGAGCAGTTGGGCCAAGTCGCTTTCCAGCGCCAGTCCGCTTTCCGGCGGCAGCGCGGCGAAGGCCTTGTGCACCGGGCCGTACCAGTGGCGGAAGGTATCGATGAAGTGCGCCGCCGAGCGGTAGCGGAAGTTGAAATGGCGCCGCGTCACCCGAACCGAAAAGTGGCGGTCGTCGAAACGGGCCTGCAGCCAGGCCTCAGCGCCCCAGTTAGAGGGCGGCTGCGCACCGGCCGGCGGCGGCAGGTGCCGGCCCAGGGTCTTGAACATCTGGCCGACGAACCCTTCCGGCGTCCAGTTGGCCAGGCCGATCCGCCCGCCCCGCCGACAGACCCGCGCCAGTTCGCTGGCCGCCTTGTCCTGGTCCGGTGCGAACATCACGCCGAAGGTCGACAGCACCGCGTCGAAGCTGCCATCGGCGAACGGCAGCGCTTCGGCGTCCGCCACCTGGAAGGTCACGTCCAGATGCTCGGCGCGGGCCCGGTCCTGGCCGCGCTCCAGCAACGCCGCGACATAGTCGGTGGACGTGACCAACGCACCGCGCCGTGCCGCCGCCAGCGTCGCGTTGCCGTTGCCGGCGGCGACGTCCAGCACTTCTTCGTCGCAGCGCAGGTCGCAGGCCTCGGCGAGGTTTTCGCCGACGATCTGCAAGGTGGTGCCGATCACGGCATAGTCGCCGCTGGCCCAGGCGACTTTCTGGCGTTCCTTCAGGGCAGAGAGATCAATGGGGGTACTCATGATGCGCAGCTCCGCTGACGGTGGCCCGGCTCATTCGGCCGTGGTCGGGTCGATGATGCTCGTCACCTGCGACACGCTGTTGGCGGGGAATCCGCCGAGCCTGGCGTGCTCGCGAACCAGCGCTTCATCGGGGGCGATGTACACGCAGTAGATCTTGTCGCCGGTGACGTAGCTGTGCAGCCACTGCACTTGCGGCCCGAGTTCGCGCAGCACCTGGCAGGACGTCTGCGAAACGGATTTGAGTTCTTGCGGCGAGAGCTTTCCGGCCCCTGGAATCTCGCGTTCAATCACAAACTTCGGCATGGCAACCTCGCTTGCTTCTCATCGGTGCTTGCGCCGGCAGTGGCGCAACCCGACCACTATCGCGCCGGGGGCGGTCGGCGTCCTTGCCAATCGTCCGGAGAGCCCACAAAACCGGGGCTTTGCCGATGAGCGGCGGGATTTTGTAAAGACACCGAAACACAACCGCGCCCACGGAAAACGGCCCGGGGCTTTCGCCGCCGGGCCGTCGGTCTGCACGGCTCATGCGGCCGGCGCTTTCGCCTCTTCCAGCAACTGCCGGATCATCTGTTCCTGGGCCTCGTAGCGGCCTTCGCCGAAGTGGGTGTAGCGCACCTGCCCCTTGGCGTCGATCAGGTAATGCGCCGGCCAGTACTGGTTGTCGAAATGGCGCCAGATCGCGTAGTCGTTGTCGATGGCCACCGGGTAGGTGATGCCGAGCTTCCTCACCTGATCCTTGACGTTGTCGATGATCCGCTCGTAGCCGTATTCGGGCGTGTGCACGCCGATCACCACCAGGCCGTCCTTGCCGTACTTCTCTTCCCACGCCTTGACGTACGGCAGGGTGTGCTGGCAGTTGATGCAGTCGTAGGTCCAGAAGTCCACCAGCACCACTTTGCCGCGCAGGGATTCGGCCGTCAGCGGCGGCGAGTTCAGCCACTGCACGGCGCCGGACAGGGACGGCATCGTGCCCTTGCCTTCATCCTCCATGGCCGAGTCCGCGCGGACCTTGCTGATGAAGTAGTCGACCACCTTCGGCACGTTTTCCAGCACGCCCTTCTCGACCGACGCCACGCCTTCGGAGGACGTGCCGGCCAGCAGCGGCTTGTCGGCGCCGGTGGCGATCACCGCGGCGGCGGCCAGCACCGCCACGCCGGCACCGCGGCGAAACCAGCCGGTGAACGGGATCGACGGCTTGAGCCGGTTGACCAGCCCGCGTCCGGCGAAGATCAGCGTGCCCAGCGACAGCGCACTGCCCGCGCCGTAGGCCAGCAGCAACAGGCTGGTCTGGGCGTTGGCGCCTTGCAGCATGGCGCCGGTGAGGATCACGCCCAGGATCGGGCCGGCGCAGGGCGCCCACAACAGGCCGGTGGCGACGCCGAGCATGATCGACCCCATGGGCCCGGCCTTCTGCCGGGCATCCGGATCGAGGCGGTTGCCGAGCAGGACGAAGGGGCGCGTCAGCCAGTCGCCGACCCGTGCCGAAATCAGCGACAGCGCGAACAGCACCATCACGAACAGCGCGATGTGGCGGCCGGTGTTGCTGGCCTGGATCACCCACTCGCTGCTGACCACCGCCAGGCTGGAGACCAGCGCAAAGGTCAGCGCCATGCCGCCGAGGGTCAGCAGGATCGAGGAACGGCTGCGGTGGGCGCCGGCGAACAGGAACGGCACCACCGGCAGGATGCAAGGGCTGAGGACGGTCAACAGGCCGCCCAAAAAAGCGATGAGGAGCATAGGGGTCACCTTGATGTTGGGGCTGTGGCGAGGGCGCTTGTCCTCTCGCCACGGGGGGCGGCATTCAGGCGTTCTGGCTGTCGAGCCATTGGCTCTGGGGCGTGCGGCTGGCGCCGTTTTCGGCCACCATCTGGCCCTGTGGCGTGCGGCTGGCGCCGTCGGCGGCCACCATCTGGCCCTGCGGCGTGCGGCTCGAACCGTCGGCGGCCACCATCTGGCCTTGCGGCGTGCGGCTCGAACCGTCGGCGGCCACCATCTGGCCCTGCGGCGTGCGGCTCGAACCGTCGGCGGCCAC
>NZ_JBIVHR010000018.1:40171-55195 GCF_044749305.1 Pseudomonas sp. NPDC089534
CACCATCTGGCCTTGCGGCGTACGGCTGGAGCCGTCGGCGGCGAGGCCCTGCTTGGCCAGCGGCGTCAGTTGGAAGCAGGTGCCGTTGCCGCAGCTGTGCTGCTCGACGGCGGCGTTGGCGTGGGCGGCGACGCCGGCGAAGGCAAAGGCGAAAGCGGTCAGAAAGCGCGATACGTTGTTCATGGCATGGGTCCTTTAATGAAAGTGGGCAATCAGTTTTCGTTGTGGCAGCCGTCGCCGAACTTGCTGTAATCGAGCACACGGGTCTGGCCGGCCGAGTCGAGGTAGGTCATGCGGGCGTCGACGATGCCGCAGCTCCCTGGGTTGCTTTCCTTGAGGGAGATGACTTTCCGGATGTCCAGATGCGTGCCGTAGGTGTAGGTTTGCGGGGCGGCAACGGCTTCGGCGCGGGCCGACAGGGTGCAGATGTTCAGGGCGGCGAACAGGCAAGCGGCAGCGATGGATTTGGTCTTGGCGTTCATGGCGGATCCTCAGGGCGGCAATGGATGAGTCGTTGTCCGGGCGTGGCGTCTGTGCCGTGCCTCGATGGAGCTCATTGAACGCTGGCGAGGTATCGCGCTTGTGTCGGCAAACGGCGCGTATCCATGGCTGTGTATCTGTGCGGGCCGGGGATACACAGCGATACAAATCCCTGGAAAAATCCGCTTTTTGCGTCAGCCTGTATCCGTCCGCACGCCAGATACAGTGCAATACAAACCCAGGCAGGCGAGCCCGGACGGGCTCGGTAGACTGCGCGGCATCCCCCTTTGATTGAGGTTTGGCCCCATGGATCATGTCGATCACATCCTGATCGTCGACGACGACCGCGAGATCCGCGAGCTGGTCGGCAATTACCTGAAGAAGAACGGCCTGCGCACCACCGTGGTCGCGGACGGCCGGCAGATGCGCAGCTTCCTGGAAGCCAACACCGTGGATCTGATCGTGCTCGACATCATGATGCCCGGCGACGACGGCCTGCTGCTGTGCCGCGAGCTGCGCGCGGGCAAGCACAAGGCCACGCCGATCCTGATGCTCACCGCGCGCAACGACGAGACCGACCGCATCCTGGGCCTGGAGATGGGCGCCGACGACTACCTCACCAAACCCTTCGCCGCCCGCGAACTGCTGGCCCGGATCAACGCCGTGCTGCGCCGCACGCGAATGCTGCCGCCCAACCTGGTGGTCACCGAAACCGGACGGCTGTTGGCATTCGGCCGTTGGCAGCTGGACACCTCCGCCCGCCACCTGCTGGACAAGGACGGCACCCTGGTCGCCCTTAGCGGCGCCGAATACCGCCTGCTGCGGGTGTTCCTCGACCATCCGCAGCGGGTGCTCAGCCGCGACCAGCTGCTCAACCTGACCCAGGGCCGCGAGGCCGACCTGTTCGACCGTTCGATCGACCTGCTGGTCAGCCGCCTGCGCCAGCGCCTGCTGGACGACGCCCGCGAACCGGCCTACATCAAGACTGTTCGCAGCGAAGGCTATGTGTTCTCGCTGCCGGTCGAAGTCCTCGGAGCCCCTGCATGAACCTTGCCCTGCACTGGCCGCGCACCCTGGCCTCCCGGTTGTCGCTGATCTTTCTGGTCGGGCTGATCCTCGCCCAGGCGCTGTCGTTCGGCGCGCAATACTACGAACGCTACGAAAGCGCCAAGCACACCATGCTCGGCAACCTGGAGACCGACGTCTCGACGTCCGTCGCGATCCTCGACCGCCTGCCGGCCGAAGAACGTCCTGCCTGGCTCAAGCGGCTGGCCCGGCCCAACTACGGCTACCTGTTGAGCGAGGGCGAGCCCGGCACACCGATCGGCGCGGGCGAGGTGCCGGTGGCGGTCACCTCGATCACCGATGCCATCGGCGACGCCTACCCGCTGACGTTCACCGACATTCCGGGCCCCAAAAAGCACTTCCAGGGCCACCTGCGCCTGAGCGACGGCAGCCCGGTGACCATCGACGTGTGGCCGTCGATGGCGCCGCTCTCGCCCTGGCTACCGGTGGTGCTGATCGGCCAACTGGCCCTGATGCTGGTCTGCACCTGGCTGGCGGTGCGCATCGCGATCCGTCCCCTCACCCGCCTGGCCAATGCGGTGGAAACCCTCGACCCCAACGCCCACCCGATCAGCCTGGACGAAAAGGGCCCCAACGAAGTGGCCTACGCGGCCCGTGCGTTCAACGCAATGCAGGCACGCATCGCCGCCTACCTGAAGGAACGCATGCAGCTGCTGGCGGCGATTTCCCATGACCTGCAGACCCCGATCACGCGGATGAAACTGCGGGCCGAGTTCATGGACGACTCCGCCGAGAAAGACAAACTGTGGAACGACCTCGGCGAGATGGAGCACCTGGTGCGCGAGGGCGTGGCCTATGCCCGCAGCATCCACGGCTCGACCGAAGAGAGCCGGCGCACCCACCTGGACTCGTTCCTCGACAGCCTGGTGTTCGACTACCAGGACATGGGCAAGGACGTGCAACTGGGCGGCAAGAGCGACGCGGTGATCGACACCCGCCCCCACGCCCTGCGCCGGGTGCTGGTCAACCTCACCGACAACGCCCTGAAGTTCGCCGGCGCCGCCGAACTGTGGGTCGAACGGCAGGACGGCGACCTCTCGGTGAAAGTCATGGACCGCGGCCCCGGCATCGCCGAAGAGGAACTGGCCCAGGTGATGGAGCCGTTCTACCGCGTGGAGAACTCGCGCAACCGCAGCACCGGCGGCACCGGCCTGGGCCTGGCCATCGCCCAGCAACTGGCGATGGCCCTCGGCGGCTCGCTGAGCCTGAGCAACCGCGAAGGGGGCGGACTCTGCGCCGAACTGCGGTTGCCGCTGCAGGGTTGAATTGCGTTTAAGAAACGCCGGCAAGCAGATGTCATGGACTACATCGCACGCTTCCGGCGACTACAACGTTGTCAGAGCCGGCCGACTGTTGCCCCTTGGCCCCGCCCTCTATCGTTGCCTGAACCGCCACTCGCGTCCCGGACGTTCCAAAGTGCGTAGCAGACGTTCTCTGCAGACCACTGGTCGTGACTGTCAGATCTGACAGTCGCCGGTCGCCGACATTTGCTGTGTGGTGGCATCAAACGCGCTGCGACCGAGGCCGACCGCCATGACACTGCTGGAAACCGTAGAACAGACATGCAAACGCCTGGCGCCCGGCGGGTGGCAGTCGCTGATGCAGGCACACGGGCTGGACCTGCTGGCGGTGCCGCTTGACGTCGAGCTGCTCAGACCGCTGGCCATCGACCGGACCCTGCCGGGCTTCGAGGACTTTTCGATGGCGGGCTTGCGGGCGATCGAGCCCGGGGAGCCCTCGCGCAGCCTGCTCTTCCATGCCCTGGCGTCACCACGGGTCTCGGTCGATGGGACCGGTCAGCCATTGCAGCTGTTTCCCTCCCCGGCCGAGATCGAAACGCTGCTCGACCTCGTATACGGCATCCGCCCGCCCACCCTCGACGAACTCCGGCAAAAGGCCCGGGGGGCGCCCCTCGCCGTGGCGGTGTTTGCCGGCGAATACCGATGCGCCGCCGATACGGTTCACGGCGAACATGCCGACCTGTGCTTTTCCCGCACCGGCATCGCCCGCGTCGGCACCGCCGCCGCCCGGTATGACGCCCGCCTGCGGAGCCATTTGCCTTGGGTGGACGATGACGCCTACGGCATCCGGGTCATGCCCGTGCGCTACGGCGCCTATGTCGCCGTGCAGCTCAAAGGCGACGCCGAACGGTTCGGCCCGCTGGACTTTCAGGAGGACATCGACGACGACCTGGATTTCTGGGTGCCGCTGCACAAACTGTTCGAGGGCCCCGAATGCATCGCCGGGCTGGAGCTGACGCTGCGGCTGGACAACCACCAGGTCAACGAAAAGCTGCGGCACATACACCTGCGTCATGTCGGCACCGGTTGGCAGGAGCCGGAAATCAGCCAACCGCCGTTCATCATCAGCGAAGGCCTGGCGCACTGGGCGACTCCGGCGGACCGGGGGCCAGGGCTCTTGCTGCCGCAGGTCAGACCGCGCCTGGTCGAGCCGGCCCTGCTCGACGGACAGCCCCTCACCTTTCAAATGCCGGCCGGAACCGCCGGCATGGTGCACGGCCGCCACAAAGTCAACGAGGACGGCAGCATCGAGGATCTGAACGACCGGGAAGGCGTGGCCGAGCTGGTCAACCGCGGCGGTTACCGGGCCCTGCACTATCACGACGGGACGGCTGACGGTTGGGTGCGTGCGCATTGCTCGCCGCTGAACACGTTGATGCCGTCGGTGGCGGCGTACTCCGTGATCGGCCCGCCGGATTTCTTTCCGTTGTGCACCCAGCGAGGACTGCTGAAATGGGCGAGCAACGAGCCTGCCTTGAGCGCCCCCGACATCTGGCATGCGCGGCTGGAAACCCTGTCGAACATCCGCTACTGCGCCAACCTGGCACTCAAGGATCAACCGTTTTCACCGGACGACCGCGGCGTGACGGCGATCGTCTCGCAACTGCGCAACAGTGCCGCGCCCCCCTCTGCCCCTCTGCCTCCCAACTGCGCCCGCCCGACCTCGTTGCCCGACGGCGCGGCCGGTGTGTTCGCGCCCGGCTGGGAGACCGGCTGGATCCGCCAGCGGATGCCTGACGACACCTGGGTTCATATCCTCGCCGGTTATGAGCTGGCCAGCCCGTTCACCGAGGACATACGCATCTGCGCGGCGCTGGGTTCGTTCTGGCCAGGCACCGCACCGGACTCGGCGCAGACGTTCGAGCCCCGTGAAACGTTGCACAGCATCATTCCGCTGACCGACCGGGAAACCGGCCTGGACGCCGTCGCCTGGGATCACCAGCAACGGCCGCAACTGATACAGGACCAGGGACGCACGTTCGTCCGTTACCGCGCCTACGAATACAGCGACTACACGCAGGTCGCCCTCGACAACTGCTTTTCCCTGCAGCAGACCGGCCCCGTGGATCAGCAGGCCTACCAGAACCGGGTGCTGTCGATGTACCGCGTCTACAACGCACTCGATGCAGGCCAGGACGACGGAGCGCGCAACCGTTGGCCAGTGCTCTCATTCGAAACCCTGCGGCGGCCCGACCCGGAGCTGGAGCTGGCGGAGCGACAGGCCGGCACCGCACTGGACGGTTGGGTGCATCGCTACCGGATGTACCGTCGCGGCGGCGTGTCCAACCCGGCCGGCGACTTCAAGCGGCGGGACGTCGAGGTGTTGGAGCAGGCAAGCGTCTTCGTCAGCGCCGCAGCCATGCTGCTGAAAACCGACGGCGCACCCTGGCGACTTGTGCTTGAACCACTTTGATGTGGTGGTGGTCGGCGGTGGCCCCGCAGGATCTGCAGCGGCCATCGGCTGTGCACAGCGCGGCTGGCGGGTCGCCCTGATCGAACGCCGCGCCTTTCCCCGCTTCCGCCCCGGCGAAAGCCTGCACCCGGGCATTGAACCGTTGCTCCAGCAGCTCGGTGTGGCTGAACGGTTGTGCCGTGAGGATGCCCTGCGCTTCGACGGACATTGGGTGCAGTGGAACGGGCCACCGCAGTTCAACGGATTCGGCGGCGACGGGAATGGGCGGTGGCGCGGTTTCCAGATCGCCGGAGCGCAGCTTGATGACGCGCTGCTGCAAAGGGCGGCGGCGCTGGGCGTGACGGTGCTTCAGCCGCACCGGGCGCAACGGGTGCTCGTTCATCAGCGGCGCGTGATCGGCGTGGACACCGACACCGGCCCCCTGTTTGCGTCATACGTGCTCGATGCCAGCGGTGCGTCGGGTTGGCTCGGCCGCCAACTGCAGTTGCCGGTCCGTCGTTGCTCACCGTCGTTGCTGGCCCGCTTCGGCTATCTCGAAGGGTGCATGGCGCCCTATTCGCAGTCTCCGCACCTGCTGGCCGACACCGACGGCTGGACATGGCTGGCGCAAGTGACGCAACGGACGCTGCACTGGACGCGCCTGACCTTCGAAGCGCAGAGCCAGGCGAAGGGCGATCACCTGCCTTGCGCATTGCCGGCACCGCTGCGGGCCCTGTCGTCACGGAGCCGCCCCCGCAGCGCCGATGTGACGTGGCGCATCAGCGCCGCACCGGCCGGCAGCGGCTACTTCATTGCCGGCGACGCGGCCAGCCAACTCGACCCGGCCTCCTCCCATGGCGTACTCAAGGCGTTGATGACAGGCATGCAGGCTGCGCAAGCCATATCCGACGGTCTCCGGCACCCGGCCTTGCAAACGGCGGCGCAGACGCAATACAGCCAGTGGCTAAGCGATTGGTTCGAACGGGACAAGGCCCAGCTCCAGCGCTTCTACCGCCTGCACCCGTGCCCGCCCCGGTGGCTGCCGACCGATGAATGAATCAGCACCCCACCACGCCGTCGTCATGCAACTGGCGCAGCAAGGCCAATCCGCTGTCCAGGAACGCCACCGTCACGGGCAACCCGGCTTCGGTCGCCAGCGCCTCGAGATGTTCGGCCCCGGTCAGCCGCGCCCCATCGCCGATCCGTTGCAGCAGGCGCCACGCCAACGGACTCAACTCGGAAAACCTCACGCTGAAGTCCGCCGTCCGCCGCACCAGCAGCAGGGTCGGTTCCGCGGGCGGCGCGGCCAGCCGATGATCGGGGCCGAGCTTGTGCACCGGCCAGGCATAGGCCAGCGGCCAAGCCAGCGGCGACACCTGCAACGGCCGGGTCAGCAGCGACTCGGCGTCACCCGGCGGCAATGGCTGCGCATCGGACTGCTGCAACACCATCTCCACCCATTCGTAATGGGCCAGTTCCACCATGAACGCCGGCCATCGGCCCTCCTGGGCAACCGCCGGCGATTCGGCGAGATAGCCGATGAACTCCTCAGCGATTTCACCGAACTTCGGTGTCTGCGCACGATGATCCCGCAGGAAGCCACGTATCAGCGTGCGCCAGGCGTCCTGGCCGATGATCCGGATCAGGATCGGAAAGGTGCCGCCCAGCAATTGCGAAACATTGTTGAGCACCAGATCGCGATACACGTCGACCCGGGCCGCGCTCATGCCGGTCGGTGGCGACTGGTTGTCCGGATCCCGCAGGTAGCGGGTCAAGGCCCGTTGTTGCCGTTCGAGGTTATCCACGTCGGTCTCCTTCGGCTTGCAGGCGGCGGATGGTCTGCAGTTCGGCCACCAGGTCGGAGAACGCCGGGAAGTTGAAGTCCCGCTCCAGCAGGGTCGGCTGCGCCCCGAAGCGGGCGTAGGCCTCGGCCAGCAGCGACCACACCACCGGTTTCACCGGCGCGCCGTGGGTGTCGATCTTCAGCGTGTCGGACTCATCGAAATGCCCGGCCACGTGCATGCCCACCACCCTGTCAGGCTCGAAGGCGGCCAGAAGGGTCTGCGGATCGAATCCGTGGTTGACCGAGTTGACGTAGACGTTGTTGACGTCCAGCAGCAGGTCGCAATCGGCCTCGCGCAACACGGCGTTGGTGAAGGCCGCCTCGTCCATGTCCTGCCGGGGAGCGGCGTAATAGGACACGTTTTCCACCGCCAGCCGCCGGCCGAGGATGTCCTGGGCCTGACGGATGCGCGCGGCGACGTGGTGCACCGCCTCTTCGGTGAACGGCAACGGCAACAGGTCGTAGAGATGACCGTCGTCGCTGCAATAGCTCAGGTGTTCGCTGTACAGCGGCACGTCGTAATGATCGAGGAAGGTGCGCACTTCGCGCAGAAAGCCCGTGTCCAGCGGAGCCGATCCGCCAAGGGACAACGACAGGCCATGACAGGACAGCGGGTAGCGTTCAGCCAGTTCCCGCAGCGCCGCGCCATGGGCGCCGCCGACGCCGATCCAGTTTTCCGGGGCGACCTCAAGGAAGTCGAAATCACCGCGGCGGGCGGCCAGAAGGTCTTTGATCAGGCCACGGCGCAGGCCGAGCCCGACGCGGGGCGGCAAAGCGGGAGGTTGAGTCTGCATGGGCAAGGCCTCGGTTGAAGTGCCGCCAGACGTGGCGACGGACCCGTCCAGTAGGCGCCCATGCTGTATCCCGGCTGTGTTGCAGGCCGTGGAAATGTCGAAGGTTTTGTATCGGGAGCGAAGCCCGACACACTGCGATACACGCTGGCAAGAACCGATCGGAATAAGAAATACGGTTTTTACACCTGTCAACTTTGACAGTACCGCCCCGCCGCAACCCCACCTAGACTGGGCCCCAAATACGCTCTCCCCACTGACAGGGAACCTGGCCATGAATGCCTTCGCAGGATCTGCAAGCGGAACGATGACCGCAAAAATCAAGGATCAGCCGGACTTCCACGCCGACGTGAGCATTTCCGTCCACAGGGGCGCACGCTGGGAGATCAGGGCGATCCACGCCGCCCAGACAGGCAACCCGGCGGACCAGCGCGAGCTGAAGTTTTACGTGCCCCTGGATCTTTCGGAGCCGGCCGCCGAGAAGACCTACGCCCTGCACATCAGCAGCGCCGAGGACGAAGCGATGGCGACCTACTCGGCGCCACCCTCCCTCGCCCTTTCCCGGGAAGGCACCTTGACCGTCCGCTACTGCGCCTCTCAAGGCACGATGATCGGCTCTTTCGCTTTCATGGGCGTTTCCAGCCCTTGCGACCACCGTTATCTGGTGTCCGAAGGGCATTTCACCCTCGCCGGTCTGTCCTAGGCAGAAATCCGACGTCCGCCGTCGGTTCGTAGTGAGTGTTTTGCCATCACGCGGCTAGACTCAAACATGACCCAGTCGAGGGGGCCGCGGGGCGCCGCTTGCGCCCGTTTCCATGACCACCGCCCGGTGGCAACCGCCTCGACGCCCGCACAGCCGCCGGAGCGTGATCCTGCAACAGGAGCACCTGTGATGGACGAGGCCAGACTCAACGAATTCATGGGCAAACTGGTCAACGACATGGGCGGCGCGGCGATGCTGGCCAATGTCATCGTCGGCGAGGAACTCGGTCTGTATCGGGCGATGGCCGACAGCCAGCCGATCAGCCCGGAAACCCTCGCCGAAAAGACCACCTGCAACCCCCGCCTGGTGCGCGAATGGCTCAGCGCCCACGCGGCCTCCGGCTACATGGAACATCTGGACGGAAAATTCCGACTCCCCGAAGAACAGGCCCTGGCCCTGGCCATCGAAGATTCGCCGGTGTACGTCGCCGGCGGCCTCGGGGTGGTCGCGTCGTTCTTCCACGACAAGGACAAGCTGGTCAAAGCCATGCGCGGCAATGGCGCCTTGCCGTGGGGCGACCACCACCCCTGCATGTTCACCGGCACCGAGCGGTTTTTCCGCCCAGGCTACAAGGGGCACCTGATCGCCGAATGGCTGCCGGCGCTGGACGGTGTCGTGGCCAAGCTCGAGGAAGGCGCCAAAGTCGCCGACGTCGGCTGCGGCCACGGCGCCTCCACGGTGATCATGGCCCAGGCCTACCCCAATTCGCGCTTCGTCGGTTTCGATTACCACGCGCCTTCGGTGACCGTCGCCACCCAGCGCGCCGAAGAAGGCGGGGTCAGCAGCCGGGCGCGGTTCTTCCAGGGCACGGCGAAAAGCTTCCCCGGCGACGACTATGACCTGATCTGCTACTTCGACTGCCTGCACGACATGGGCGACCCGGTCGGCGCGGCGCGCCACGCGTATGAATCGCTGAAGGACGACGGCACGGTACTGCTGGTCGAGCCGTTCGCCAACGATACGCTGGACGACAACATCAACCCGGTCGGCCGGCTGTTCTACGCCGCCTCGACGTTCATCTGCACGCCGAACTCGCTGTCCCAGGAAGTCGGCCTCGGGCTCGGCGCACAGGCCGGCGAGACCCGCTTGCGCAAGGTGTTCAGCGAGGCGGGGTTCAGCCAGTTCCGGCGGGCCACGCAGACGCCGTTCAACCTGATACTGGAGGCGCGCAAATGAAGCCGGCGCGGCGAGGAAGCCCGCTTCCTCGCCGCCGCCCCTCTTGCCGCCCGCGGGTGCTAACCTGCATGCACCTTCTGCCTGCGGAGCGCCGGTCATGCCAGACAGTCCCACCCCCGACTCTTTCGCCCACCTGCTGGAAGCCATGGCCGGCGGCAACTTCGTGGCGCTGACCGGCGCCGGCATCAGCACCCCGTCCGGCATCCCCGACTACCGCGACAGCAACGGCGTGCGCCGTGGCCGCCAGCCGATGATGTA
This sequence comes from Pseudomonas sp. NPDC089534, assembly GCF_044749305.1. Classification (NCBI taxonomy): domain Bacteria; kingdom Pseudomonadati; phylum Pseudomonadota; class Gammaproteobacteria; order Pseudomonadales; family Pseudomonadaceae; genus Pseudomonas; species Pseudomonas sp. NPDC089534. The sequence continues at coordinate 50,262 of NZ_JBIVHR010000018.1, forward strand.
CCAGGAGTTTCTCGCCGCGCCCGAATCCCGCCGCCGCTACTGGGCCCGGGCCATGCTCGGCTGGCCCCGGGTGCGCCAGGCGCGGCCGAACGCAGCCCACGAGGCGCTGGCCAGCCTGCAGCGGCACAGCCTCATCGGCGCCCTGATCACCCAAAACGTCGACACCCTGCACGACCGGGCCGGCAGCCGCGATGTGATCGAACTGCACGGCAGCCTGCACCGCGTGCTCTGCCTGGACTGCGGCCAGCGCAGCGAGCGGGATTCGGTCCAGCAATGGATGGAAACGCAGAACCCTTATCTTGCCGGCGTCGATGCGGTGCAGGCGCCGGATGGCGACACCCTGCTCGATCCGGCCTTCGAGGCACGGTTCCAGGCACCCCGCTGCCCCCACTGCGACGGCGAACGGATGAAGCCGGACGTGGTGTTCTTCGGCGAGAACGTGGCGCAGCACACGGCGGCGCGGGCCATGGAAGCGGTGGAGAACGCGGCCGGGATGCTGGTGATCGGCTCGTCGCTGATGGCCTTCTCGGCGTTCCGCCTGTGCCGGGCGATCGCAGACCGGGGCAAGCCGCTGATCGCGATCAACCTGGGCAAGACCCGGGCGGATGAACTGCTGGACCTGAAAATCGAAGGTTCGTGCGAAGTATTATTGCCGCGTCTGGCGCATCAGTTGACCAAATGACAGCCCTTGTGGGAGCCAGCCTGCTGGCGATGGCGGTGGATCAGACACCATCGATGTCAGCTGTGCCGGCCTCATCGCTGGCAAGCCAGCTCCCACAGGTTTCTGTGGAGGGTACAGACCCTGTCATCACCCCGGATTCCTGTGGGAGCCAGCCTGCTGGCGATGGCGTCAGTCAAGGCACCGCACGGCCCAGGCGCTGGCCGAGGTTCTCCTGGCGCAGGATGTCGAACAGCGCCTGCGCCGCCGCCGACAGTTCGTTGCCCGGCTCGGTCAACACACCGATGGCCCGTTCCACCACCGGATCCTGCAAGGTCAGGCAGCAGGCGCCCAGTTCCTGCATCTGCACCGCGCACAAGGCCGGCACGGCGCTGACGCCCAGGCCGCTGGCGACCATCCTTCCGACCGTCGCCAGTTGATGGCTTTCGAACTCCACCGGCAGTTTCATGCCTCGGGCCTGCAAATGCTCTTCGAGCATCACCCGCACCGTGGACGGCCGCTGCAATGTGATGAAAGGCTGCTCAAGCAAGGTCAGCCAGTCGATCTCCTGGCGCCCGGCCCATGGCGAATCCTGCGGCACCACCGCCACGAAACGGTCGGTGTACAGCGGCGTGAAGCTCAACGACGTGCTCTGCATCGGCTCGAACGCCACCCCCAGTTCCACCTGGCGGTCGCGCACCATCTCCAGCACCTGTTCGTTGATCACGTCGTTGACCGTGACGTTGACGTTCGGATAGCGCGCACGGAAATTCTTCAGGATCGGCGGCAGCAGGTTGCCGGCAAACGACGGCATCGCCGCCAGCGTCACCCGCCCCCGCTGCAGGCTGAAGCGCTGGCGCATCTCGTCTTCGGCGTTGTCCCAGTCGGCGATCAGGCGCCGGGCCAGCGGCAGCAGGGATTCACCCTCCGGCGTCAACGCCACATTGCGCGTGTTGCGGCTGAACAGGCGTCCGCCCAGCCCTTCCTCCAGCGCTTTGATGGTCAGGCTCAGCGCCGACTGCGACAGGTGCAGGCGCTCGCAGGCCACGGCGAAACTCAGGCTCTGGGCCACGGCGAGGAAGGCGCGGATCTGTTTGATGGTCATGGTCGCGTTGCTCCAGTTGAAAGCCGCAAGCGTTAAGCTGCAAGACGGGGGGGCGATGATTAATTGAGTTTTATCAATCAATCCACCCTAAAAATCAACTTAACAAATATATCGTCCGGCGAGACACTCCAACCATCCGGCTAGCCAGCCGCCTACCAACAATAAAAGAGGTGCCTATGGCAGGTTTCGACAAGCGCGTGTACTCCTACGAGGAGGCTCTGGCCGGCCTCAAGGACGGCATGACCGTGATTTCCGGCGGCTTCGGCCTGTGCGGCATCCCCGAAAACCTGATCGCCGAGATCAAGCGCAAGGGCACCCGCGACCTCACCGTCGTCTCCAACAACTGCGGCGTCGACGGCTTCGGCCTCGGTGTGCTGCTGGTGGACCGGCAGATCCGCAAGGTGGTGGCCTCCTACGTCGGCGAGAACAAACTGTTCGAGGAACAGCTGCTCAACGGCGACATCGAAGTCGTCCTCACCCCGCAAGGCACCCTGGCCGAGAAAATGCGCGCCGGCGGCGCGGGCATCCCGGCCTTCTTCACCGCCACCGGCGTCGGCACCCCGGTGGCCGAAGGCAAGGAAGTGCGTGAGTTCCACGGCCGCAAATACCTGATGGAAGAATCCATCACCGGCGACTTCGCCATCGTCAAAGGCTGGAAGGCCGACCACTTCGGCAACGTCGTCTACCGCCACACCGCCCAGAACTTCAACCCGCTGGCCGCCACCGCCGGCAAGATCACCGTGGTCGAAGTCGAGGAGATCGTCGAACCCGGCGAGCTGGATCCGTCGCAGATCCACACCCCCGGCATCTACGTCGACCGGCTTATTTGCGGCACGTTCGAAAAGCGCATCGAACAGCGCACCATCCGCAAATAATTCAGGCTGACGGAGAACAAGAACATGGCACTTTCCCGCGAACAAATGGCTCAACGCGTCGCCCGCGAAATGCAGGACGGCTTCTACGTGAACCTCGGCATCGGCATCCCGACCCTGGTCGCCAACTACATCCCCGAAGGCATGGAAGTCATGCTGCAATCGGAAAACGGCCTGCTCGGGATGGGCCCTTTCCCGACTGAAGACACCATCGACGCCGACATGATCAACGCCGGCAAACAGACCGTGACCGCGCGGATCGGCGCGTCGATTTTCTCCTCGGCCGAGTCCTTCGCAATGATTCGCGGCGGTCACGTAGACCTGACCGTGCTCGGCGCGTTCGAAGTGGACGTACAGGGCAACATCGCCTCGTGGATGATCCCCGGCAAACTGGTCAAGGGCATGGGCGGCGCGATGGACCTGGTGGCCGGCGCCGACAACATCATCGTCATCATGACCCACGCCTCCAAGGACGGTGAGTCCAAGTTGCTGAGCCAGTGCAGCCTGCCGCTGACCGGCGCCGGGTGCATCAAGCGCGTCCTGACCGACCTCGCCTACCTTGAAATCGAAAATGGCGCTTTTGTCCTCAAGGAACGCGCACCTGGCGTCAGCGTCGAGGAAATCGTCGCCAAAACCGCTGGTAAACTGATCGTCCCGGATCACGTACCGGAAATGCAGTTCGCTGCCGAGTGAGGAGTTCGAAAATGCAAGACGTCGTCATTGTTGCCGCCACGCGTACCGCAATCGGCAGTTTCCAGGGTTCGCTGGCCACCGTCTCCGCCGTGGATCTGGGCGCGGCGGTCATCCGCCAGTTGCTTGAGCAGACCGGCCTGGACGGTGCCCAGGTCGATGAAGTGATCATGGGCCAGGTGCTGACCGCCGGCGCCGGCCAGAACCCGGCGCGCCAGGCCGCGATCAAGGCCGGCCTGCCCCACGCCGTGCCGGCCATGACCCTGAACAAGGTCTGCGGCTCGGGCCTCAAGGCCCTGCACCTGGGCGCCCAGGCGATCCGCTGCGGCGACGCCGACGTGATCATCGCCGGCGGCCAGGAGAACATGAGCCTGGCCAACTACGTGATGCCCGGCGCCCGCACCGGCCTGCGCATGGGCCACGCCCAGATCGTCGACACCATGATCAGCGACGGCCTGTGGGACGCCTTCAACGACTACCACATGGGCATCACCGCCGAGAACCTGGTGGACAAGTACGGCATCAGCCGCGAGCAGCAGGACGCCTTCGCCGCCGCTTCGCAGCAGAAAGCCGCCGCGGCCATCGAGGCCGGGCGCTTCGCCGATGAGATCACCCCGATCCTGATCCCGCAGCGCAAAGGCGACCCGGTGGCGTTCAAGACCGATGAGCAACCGCGCGGCGACACCACCGCCGAATCCCTGGCCAAACTGCGCCCGGCCTTCAAGAAGGACGGCAGCGTCACCGCCGGCAACGCATCGTCGCTGAACGACGGCGCCGCCGCCGTGATCCTGATGAGCGCCGAAAAGGCCAAGGCCCTGGGCCTGCCGGTGCTGGCGAAAATCGCAGCCTACGCCAACGCGGGCGTCGACCCGGCGATCATGGGCATCGGCCCGGTCTCGGCCACCCGCCGCTGCCTCGACAAGGCCGGCTGGTCGCTGGATCAGCTGGACCTGATCGAAGCCAACGAAGCGTTCGCCGCCCAATCGCTGGCGGTGGCCAAGGACCTGCAATGGGACCTGGCCAAGGTCAACGTCAACGGCGGTGCCATCGCCCTCGGCCACCCGATCGGCGCATCGGGCTGCCGCGTGCTGGTGACCCTGCTGCACGAAATGCTCAAGCGCGATGCGAAGAAGGGTCTGGCGACCCTGTGCATCGGCGGCGGCCAAGGCGTGGCGCTGGCGCTGGAACGGGCGTAAGCCAAATGCGTTCATCAGCGGTCGGCGGATCCACGACATCCGCCGCCCTCTGGCAACAAACCCGGCACGGCTTGCGCCATGCCGGGTTCTTTTTTGCCTGGATTCGGGTGACCCCGTTCAACTTCGTCGGTGACTGACCCACCGCCATCGCCAGCAGGCTGGCTCCCACAGGTTTTTGCGGTGGCCTGCCATTTCTGTGAACGCCGCTGACCTTTGTGGGAGCTGGCTTGCCAGCGATGGCGGCGTGTCAGGCAATGAGGATGTCGGCTGTGCTGGCCTCATCGCTAGCAAGCTAGCTCCCACAGGATTCTGCGTTGGGCTGCCATTTCTGTGAACGCCGCTGACCTTTGTGGGAGCGGGCTTGCCAGCGATGGCGGCGTGTCAGGCAATGAGGATGTCGGCTGTGCTGGCCT
>NZ_JBIVHR010000018.1:55293-85302 GCF_044749305.1 Pseudomonas sp. NPDC089534
CTCATCGCTAGCAAGCTAGCTCCCACAGGTTTTTGCGTTGGGCTGCCATTTCTGTGAACGCCGCTGACCTTTGTGGGAGCTAGCTTGCTAGCGATAGGGCCGGTGCAGTCCCCGCAACGGTGAAGGTCAAGCAACCAACTGCAGGATCAACCAACTGTTGGCCCCGCTGATCACCGCAAACAACCCCCACGCCAACACCCGTGTCGGCAACCGGTTCACAAACGGACCCATCAGCTGCCGGTCGTTGGTCATGCGGATCAGCGGGTACAAGGCGAACGGGAGTTGCAGGCTCAGCACCACCTGGCTCAGCACCAGCAGCTTGCCCACCGCCCCATCGCCCATCAGCCACACGCCGATGAACGCCGGGATCAGCGCCAGCCCCCGGGTGATCAGGCGCCGCTGCCAGCAGGGGATCCGCAGGTTCAGGAACCCTTCCATGATCACCTGGCCGGCGATGGTGCCGGTGAACGTCGAACTCTGCCCGGACGCCAGCAGCGCCACGCCGAACAGCACGCTGGCCAGCGCCCCGCCCACCAGCGGATCCAGCAGGTGATAGGCGTCCTGGATGTCCGTGACGTCGGTGTGCCCGGACTGGTGGAACGCCGCCGCCGCGAGAATCAGGATCGCCGCGTTGACCAGCAGCGCCAGTGCCAACGAGCCGATGGTGTCGATGCGCGCCAGCTTCACCGCGTCCTGCTTGCTGGCCAGGTCCTTGCCGATCAGGCGCGTCTGCACGATGGACGTGTGCAGGTACAGGTTGTGCGGCATCACCGTGGCGCCGAGGATGCCGATCGCCAGGTACAGCGGCGCCGCCTCGCCGATGGCCGACAGCGACGGCTTGAAGCCCTGGGCGACGTCCGGCCAGTACGGTTTGATCAGCAGCAACTCCACGAAAAAGCACACCCCGATGGTGCCCACCAGCACCAGCATGATCGCCTCCAGCCGCCGGAAGCCGCGGTTCTGCAGGGCCAGCACCAGCAGCGTGTCGAACGCCGTGAGGGCGATGCCGACGCTCAGCGAGCACCCCAGCAGCAAATGAAACGCCAGCGCGCAACCGAGCACTTCGGCCAGGTCGGTGGCGATGATCGAAATCTCCGCCAGGCCCCATTGCAGCCGCGCTGTGCCGGTGCTGTAGCGCTCACGGGACAATTGCGCCAGATCCCGCCCGGTGGCGATGCCCAGCCGCGAACACAGGCATTGGACGACCATCCCCGCCAGGCTCGCCAACAGCACCACGAACAGCAGGCTGTAGCCGAACCGCGAGCCGGCCTCGATGGCCGTCGCCCAGTTGCCCGGATCCATGTAGCCGATGGACACCAACAGGCCGGGGCCGGCAAAGCGCAGCACACGCTTGAAGAATGAAGCACTCGGATCGACCGCGACGCTGCCGGCCACTTCCGGCGGGCAGAACGGCGCGGTGCCGACCTTGGGCAGACTGAATTTCACGCACACATCCAGAAACAAGTGGGAAAGGCAGGCAGCTTAGACGTTTCGCCCGTCGCGCCCAAGGGACGATGTGCCGAGTTTGCCGGGGTCGATTTTTTTTGTATACAAAAATTGTATTTTCCTGAAGCAATCCCTTCGCCGCGATGCTACCGTGGCCGCACTCACCCGACGGAGCCCTTCGCGTGCTGATCCTCAAACTCTTGCTGATCCCCGGCTTCCTGCTGCTGATTTCCCTGGCCGGCAAGCGCTGGGGGCCGAGCGTGGCCGGTTGGCTGTCGGGGCTGCCGGTGGTGGTCGGGCCGATCCTGCTGTTCCTCGCCCTGGAGCAGGGCCCGGCGTTCGCCGCGCAATCGGCGGTGGCGGCGCTGTCGGCCATGTTTGCGATGATCGCGTTTTGCGTCACCTACGCGCAGGTCGCTCAACGGGCGAACTGGCCGTGGGCGCTGGCGGTTTCCCTGAGCGTCTGGGCGCTGCTGGCGGTGGTGTTGTCGCTGATCCCGCCGTCGCTGCCGTTCTCGGTGGCGGCTGCCGCGACGGCGCTGCTGGCCGCGCCCCGGTTGTTCCCCAAGGTGCATCCGGTGGTGGGCGGCCCGGCGCCGAAGTCGGACCGATTGATCTGGCGGATGGTCGCCGGCGCGGCGCTGACGCTGGTGGTGACGATGCTGGCGAGCACCGTCGGCGAACGCTGGAGCGGCCTGCTGGCGGTGTTCCCGGTGCTGGGCAGCGTGATGGCGGTGTTCTCCCAGCAGACCCGCGGCCCGGCGTTCACCGCTGCGCTGCTGCGGGCGACGGCGACCGGGATGTATTCGTTCTCGGCGTTTTGCCTGGTGCTGGCATTGACGCTGCCGAGGTTGGGCTGGTGGGGGTTTGCGATGGGAGTCGCCGTCTCTCTGGCCATGCTGCTGGTGACTCGACAACTTGTGACAAGCGCGAACCATAGGCACGCCGGATTGGCCGACCGGCCTTGACTCAAGCCCAGGCGCCCATCGCTGGAATGGGAGCCTGAAACACATCCCTATCAGAACTCGGCTTGACCCTCACCAGTTGCCGAAGTCGACAAAATCATAAGGGTACGGATCTGAACACTCCGGGCTTGAAGGAGCATCCTTGGGGCAAACCTTCACATCGAACTTCCCCTTGGCCGGAGGATTGGTCAGATTGATCTGAAAATCCCGGGTGTCGTACTTCTGTGCACTCCCCATCGGGATCCATTGGCCCGAAGCGTTTTTGTAGGAGGCCTGCAGATCCTGTGCGGCCGTCGTGGGCGTAGTGCCGTAGACAGTCTGGAAAAACCCTTCCTGCTTGATGGTGCTGATGATGATTTTTTCGTTGGCCATGTCCGTGACTCCAATGCCGATCGCCGTTCGATCAGCTACGCGCCATTCTTCAGGCTCGACAGACTTCCGTGCACCTGACAGAAATTACAGTTCCGATGGACGGGCACTCGCCCGCCCCGCACTGGAGTATCACGCGCCAGCCATGGGATGATCCGCGCCACACGTGACCATCCTTGGAGATCAGAATGTCGTTGCCCCTTAAGAAAGCCGCCGTTTTACTGCTGGCGGCCGTCACAGCCTTGGGAGCGTTCAACGCTCAGGCTGCCGCCAAACCCAAGGAAAAGCCCGCCGGCGAAAAGGTCTCGATGCTCGACGGCAAGCTCACCTTCACGCTGCCCAAGGGGTTCGTCGCCGACCCGCTGCCGCCGGGCCCGACCGGCGCCAAGGGCACGATGTACACCAACCAGACCACCCGCACCGTGGTCATCGCCGCGGAGAACCAGATTCCCGAAGGCAACAACGTCAAGGACAACGACAGCGCATTCCTCGACGCCACCGTGACGGATTTCATCGAAGGCCAGCGCAAGGCGCTGCCGGACTTCAACAAGCTCAGCGAAAAGAGCATCACCCGCAAAGGCAACGGCCTGGGCCTGCGTCAGGTGGACAGCACCGCCACCCAAGGCGGCGGCCAGACCCTCAACACCACGCTGATGGCCGGCTCCGGCACCCGGATGGCGCTGGTTCAGGTGATCTCGCGGGCCAGCGACAAGAGCGGCCACGAAACGCTGGTCAACACGATCCTCAAGGAGAAGTGACCGTCAGGGGTTGAGCCCCTGCAACCAGGCGTTCAAGTCCCCCAGCTCCACGGCGCCGATGCTGTGGCCCACGCCGGGGTAGGCGTGGAACTGCGGCGCGTAGCCCAAGCGCTTCAACAGCGCGTCGGCCTGCGTGCCGTCACGGTAAGGCACTCGGTCGTCGGCAGTGCCATGGCCGATGAAGACACTCACCGGAGCCGGTTGCCGGGCGGATTCGAGTTCGGTCTTGAGCACCGGCAGCACGCGCCCGCTCAACGCGGCGAATCCACCCACCACCGCAGGCTGACGCAGCCCCACCTCGTAGCTCATCATCGCGCCCTGGCTGAAGCCGATCAGGTACACCTTGTTCGGGTCAGCGTGGTACTTCTGCGTCGCAGCCGTCACGAAAGCCCGCAGTTTCTGCCCACTGACCTTCAGATCATCGGGCTCGCCGTTGTAGGCCCCTTCGCCCTTCTTGCGAAACCACTGGAAACGCCCTTCCCCCAGCGCCATCGGCGCCTGCACCGACAGGTAGTTGTACTGCTTCGGCAGCTGAAATTTCATGCCGATCAGATCCGCCTCGTTGCTGCCGTAACCGTGCAGGAAGACCACCAGCGGGCGCGGCTCGGCATCCGGATGGACCAGGGCCAGGTAGTTGAGCGGCAGATCGGTCTGCAGCGAGGTCTGGGCCTGGGCGGTGCCGCAGGCCAGGAGGGTCAGCAGGGCAAGCATCTTGAGCATGGGTCGTCCTTGGCGGTGGGCCGACTCAGGGGCTGAGCCTGGCATGATCCGCATTCTGTGTCGCAACCAAAACCGCAATCGCGAGCAGGCTCGCTCCCACAGGGGAACGCGATCCACTGTGGGAGCGAGCCTGCTCGCGATGGGCCCTTGAGTCAAACGCACACTCAGTCGTTGATCAGCTTCCCGGCCCGGATCGGCTCGCGCCCGGCCACCTTCGCCTGCCAAATCCCCGGCTGGGTGTAGCGCCCGCGGTCGAGGGCGAACAGCACGCCGCTGGTGCCAGCGCGGACGGTGGTCACCCGGTCGTTCAGCGGATCGACCACTTCGAACAGCGCATCCCCCTCCACGACCCACTCCCCCGCTTCCCGCAGGAAACTCACCACGCCATGGTGCGGCGCGAACAGGTATTGGGTGCCTTCGAACGGCATGCCTTCGCAGCAGTCCTGCGGCGCCGCCGGCCAATCGCCGCCGATGAAACCCTGTTCCGCCAGGAAGCCCAGGATCGCCTCGCAGTTGGCCTGGGCCTGTTCGACCCGGGTGTCGCCCATGCTGCCCAGCTCCAGGGTGGTCGCCAGGTTGGCCGGCGGAATCGCCGCGGCGGGGAACGCCCGCGCCAGGCGCAGCCACGGCGAGGAGCAGGATTCGTCGAACGAGCTGCCGCCGGAATCCTCGCACAGCAGCGCCACGCCGGCCTTCAGGCGGGCGGCCAGGGACTGCCACTGCGGCCAGTGCTGCGGCAACGCATACAGATGAATGGCCGCTTCGAAGTCGCAGTGCAGGTCCAGGGTGATGTCGGCGTCGCAGGCGTGGCGCAGCAGCAGACGGTGCAAGGCTTCCAGTTGCGAGGCCGGAGCCGGCAGGTCGTCGAGCACCTGACCCATGGTCTGGCGGATCAGCGCGATGTTGGCCTCGGCATCGCCGCCCAGGCGTTCGCCGATCCGGGCCGCCACCGGTGCGCTCAGTTCGACGAACGCACGGTTGAAGTTCTTGCCGCTGCCCAGTTCGAAGCGGCCCATGTGGGCGCTTTGCAGGTGCTGGTCCAGACCGATGGGGTTGGCCACCGGCACCAGCTCGATCACGCCTTGCAGGCGCCCTTCGCGCTCCAGCTCACTCAGGCGCTGCTTGAGTTCCCAGGCGGTGCGCATGCCCGGCAGTTCATCGGCGTGCAGGCTGGCCTGGATGTACACCTTGCGCGGGCCTGCGCCGAAGCGGAATACGCTGAGGGAACGTTCGGTGCCCAGGTGGCTCCAGGGCAGCAGGTGGTCGATGCGTTGCATGGGGAACTCCTGAATCTCGAAGCGGCGGTAAACGCCTGTGGGAGCGAGCCTGCCCACGATAACGGTCGGTCAGGCGGCACATGGCCGACTGTCCGTGGGCTATCGCGGGCAGGCTCGCTCCCGCAAGGGTTTCTTGCAATCCCGAAAACAAAAAAAGTGGCCCCGCCGAGGCGCAGGCCACTCTTCTACAGCGTATTAATGGCCGTACACGTCAAAGTCGAAGTACTTGTCCTGCACTTGCTTGTACTTGCCGTTGGCGCGGATCTCGTTGATGGCGGTGTTGAATTTGTCCGCCAGCTCCTTGTCGCCCTTGCGCACCGCGATGCCGGCGCCGCCGCCGAAGTACTTGGCGTCTTCGTAGGTCGGGCCGACGAACTCGAAGCCTTTGCCGGCGTCGGTCTTCAGGAAGCCGTCGCTCAGGTTGACCGAGTCGGCCAGCATGGCGTCGATGCGGCCGGACACCATGTCCAGGTTGGCTTCCTGCTGCGAGCCGTAGCGCACCAGTTCGATGCCGGCGGGCACCAGCACTTCGGTGGCGTAGCGGTCGTGGGTACTGGCGCGCAGCACGCCGACTTTCTTGCCCTTGAGCTCGGTCAGCGGATCCTTGACGCCGGAGCCCGACTTCATCACGAAGCGCGCCGGGGTGTGGTAGTACTTGATGGTGAAATCGACGTTCTTCTTACGGTCGTCGGTGATGGTCATGGACGACAGGATCGCGTCGATCTTCTTCACTTTCAGCGCCGGGATCAGGCCGTCGAACTCCTGCTCGACCCAAGTGCATTTGACTTTCATCTGTTCGCACAGCGCGTCGCCGATGTCCACGTCGAAACCGGCGAGCTTGCCGTCAGGGGTTTTCATCGAGAACGGCGGGTAACCGGCTTCGATGCCGATGCGGATCGGCTTGGCGTCATCGGCCACGGCGGTCAGGGACAGCATCGACAGTGCCAGGGCACCGAACATAACCAGCTTTTTCATTTATTTCTCCCGTGTGCGGAGGCTTTTATTGGCAGCTTTCGATTGTCAGGGTTCGGCCTTGCCGGGGACGGCAAAGAAACCGAAGTGGCCGGCAGTCTATGGCGGCTCGCACGGGGCAAATTGTGTTTAAGCGACAAATACTTACAGAAAATCGGCGACCACCCGAAAGGCGGGAAGCCGTGCGCCATCACGGTGCAATGACTGTAGGACAAACCCTCAATCTCACCAGGATCGAGGGCTTTGTGGCGAGGGAGCTTGCTCCCGCTGGGGCGCGAAGCGGCCCTCGACGATCCGGGCCCGCTACGCAGGCCAGCGGGAGCAAGCTCCCTCGCCACAACGGGCGTTTGAGCGAACGCCCTCACCGCAAGGGGGGGCGTCCTTCAGGCCGGGATCAGCACTCGCAACCGATCGCGGCGTTCGCCGGACGCTGCACCGCCTCGCTCAGCCGGAACCCTTCATCCAGCCATCCGGTGACGCCGCCGATCATCTCCTTGACCGGATACCCCAGCGCCGCCAGCTTCACCGCCGCCTTGTTGGCGCCGTTGCAATGCGGGCCGGCGCAGTAGACGACGAACAAGGTGTCCTTCGGATAGCCGGCCAGGCTCTCGGCGGTCAGCAGGCGTCCAGGGAGGTTGACCGCACCGGGCACATGCCCGCGCTCAAACGCCAACGGCCCGCGCACATCCACCAGGACGAAGTCCGTTTCGCCGGCCTCCTGGCTGCTGAAGACGTCGGAGCAATCGGTTTCGAAGGTCAGACGGTTGCTGAAATGCATCAGGGCGATGGCCGACGAAGCGGCAGGGATTTGGCGAACCAGGCTGGTCATGGGGAAGGCTCCTGTGTCTGTGGGGTGTGAACAGACTTTATCGGGGCACCGCTTGCCGCTACAGTGGCGCACAAGACACTCATCGGGAATTTTCCGCCAAATGACTGACTCACCCGGACGGGTCGCCATCCTCGCCTACGACGGCCTCTGCACCTTCGAATTCGGCATCGCCGTGGAGATCTTCGGCCTGGCCCGGCCGGAGTTCGATTTCCCGTGGTACGAACACTGCATCGCCGCCGTCGACCCAGGCCCGATGCGGGCCATGGGCGGCATCCGGGTGCTGGCCGACGGCGGCCTGGAACTGCTGGAGCAGGCGCGCACCGTGATCATTCCCGGTTGGCGCGACCGCAGCGCCCCGGTGCCCGAGGCCTTGCTGGCCGCGCTGCGCCAGGCCCACGCCCGCGGCGCGCGGTTGCTGTCGATCTGCTCCGGGGTGTTTGTGCTGGCGGCCAGCGGCCTGCTCGACGGGCATCGCGCCACCACCCACTGGCGCTACACGGCGGAACTGGCCGAGCGTTTTCCGGCGATCGAGGTCGACCCCGACGTGCTCTACGTCGACTCCGGGCAGTTGATCACCTCGGCCGGCAGCGCGGCGGGCATCGACGCCTGCCTGCACTTGGTGGCCCGGGATTTCGGCACCCAGGTCGCCAACTCGGTGGCGCGGCGCCTGGTGATGTCGCCCCAACGCACCGGCGGCCAGGCCCAGTTCATTCCCGCCCCGGTCAGCCCGACGCCGCGCAGCGACCTGTCGCGGGTGATGCAATGGGCCCGCGAACGGTTGCATGAACCTTTGGAAGTGCGCGACCTGGCCAGCGAGGCGGCAATGAGCGAGCGCACCTTCCTGCGCCGCTTCACCGAGGCCAACGGCCAGTCGCCCAAGGCCTGGCTGCAGCACGAACGGCTGGCCCGGGCGCGGGAACTGCTGGAAGGCAGCCAGCAGAACACCGAGCAGATCGCCCTGCGTTGCGGCTACCGCTCGGTGGAAAGCTTCCGCGTGGCGTTCCGCAGCGTGGTGGGCGTGCCGCCGTCGGTGTACCGCGAGCGGTTCGGGCGCGGAATCCGGGCACTGTCCTGAGGCATTGACGTCAGCTGTGCCGGCCTCAAGGCTTGCGCAGCAGATAGGTGTCCATGATCCACCCATGCTCCGCCCGCGCCGCCTGGCGCACGCGCCCGATCTCATCGGCGACGTCCTTGAGCCGGCCGCTGATGAGGATTTCGTCGGGCGTCCCCAGGTAGGCCCCCCAAAAGATCTCCGCGTCCTGGTCCGCCACCTGACGGTAAGCGTCCTGCGCATCCAGCATCACCACCACACTGTCCGCATCGCTCACCTGCCCCGCCGCCAGCCGCCGCCCCGTGGTGATCTCGACCGAGCGGCCGATGCCGTTCAACGGCACCTTGTGCTGCGCCGCCAGCGCCTGGACGCTGGTGATGCCGGGGATCACCTCGAACTCGAACACGCAGCGGCCGGAAGCCAGAATCGCCTGAAGGATGCGGATCGTGCTGTCGTAGAGCGCCGGATCGCCCCACACCAGAAAACCGCCGCACTCGCCGTCGGCCAGCTCTTCATCGATCAGCCGTTCGAAGGTTGCCTGCTTGGCGCGGTTCAGTTCATCGACGCTGGCGGTGTAGTTCACATCGCCCCGTTCGCGCTCAGGGCTGCGGGCCTCGACGAAACGGTACGCGGGATCCGTGATGTAGCGCTCGCAGATTTCGCGGCGCAGGTCGATCAGCGAGCCCTTGGCCTGGCCCTTGTCCATGAGGAAGAACACGTCCACGCGGTTGAGCGCCTTCACCGCCTGCATCGTGATGTAGTCGGGATGGCCGGCGCCGATGCCGATGACCAGCAAGCGTTTCATCAGACAGCCCCTTCAAGGTCGATACCGGGCAAGCGTAGCCGCCAGCGCCCGGCGAAGCGCAGATCGACCCTCGCCAGCGGCTCGACATCGATGCAGTGGGGCGCCTGGCTCCCGACCACTTGCGTCAGCGCCGCGCGAATCACGAACGGATGGGTCACCGCCACGGTGTGGCCGGGCCCGGACTGCAGGGACACCAGCCAGACCGCCAGCCGTTCGCCCAACCGTGCCACCGACTCGCCGCCGTGGGGGGCTGCGCTCGGGTCATCAAGCCAGGCCTGCAACGCCTCAGGCTCGTGCCGTTGCAGCGCCTTGATCGATTGTCCGTGCCAGCGCCCCCAGTCGCAGTCGCGCAATGCCTCTTCGACCTTCGCGTCCGGGCCGAACCAGGCGGCGGTCTGACGGGTGCGCAGTTCCGGGCCGCAGACCAGCCGGTACGGCCCGTCGAGCCGGGCGGCCAGCGAGCCCTCCGCCGGCGCCATCTGCTCAATGGGCTCGTTCGTAGGAAAACACGCCAGTTTTTGTGCGACGGTTCGAGCGTGGCAAATCAGGGTCAAGCGGGTGGCCAGCACGGTGAGTCACTCGGTCGGAGGGTGAAAGAAGGAACAGCGGGACGCCGGAATGACGGCCATTGTGCCGTAAACCGGAGACTTCCGGGGACGCTGGGTGACCGGGTCAAACAGACCAAAGCGGCAATGTCTGACACGCGAATGGGCAATGGACTACAAGCGAAAGCGAAACTCGTGCAGCCCTTGCGGCACGGGCATCCTGCCCCATTTTGGCGCTTGCAAAATTGCACTGAAAATTCACTAGACATGTAACGTGAGTTACATAAATACTGTTTTAACGGATTGTGAAGCAAATTCTACACCCCCATCCAGCAGGAGCCCGGATGCCCCCTCTCAGAGACCTGATCACCGATCCCGGCCTCGACCTGACGCCCTCGGAGCGCAAGGTCGTGCGTGCCCTTCTGGATCAGTACCCGCGCAACGGCCTGGGGCCGATGGCGCGCCTGGCCGAGCACGCCGGGGTGAGCGACCCGACCATCGTGCGGCTGGTGAAAAAACTCGGTTTCGGCGGTTACGCCGACTTCCAGGACGCCTTGCTCAGCGACATGGATCACCGCTTGCGCTCGCCCCGCACCCTTCTGCAACCGCGCTCGCAGCAGAAAAACGACGACCCCTGGAGCCATTACCTGGCCCACAGCCATGGCCTGCTGGTCGAGACCCAGGCCCTGACGCAACCCGAAGACGTGCGGATCCTGTCGGACTGGCTGCTCGACACCCGCCATCAGGTGCACTGCTTCGGCGGACGCTTCAGCAGCCTGATGGCCACTTACCTGCTCAATCACCTGCGCCTGCTGCGCCCCGGCTGCTTCGCCCTGGAAGACAACGCCCAACTGCCGGACCGCCTGTTCGACCTGCAACGCCAGGACGTGGTGCTGGTGTTCGACTACCGCCGCTACCAGACCCAGGCCCTGCGCGTGGCCAGCGCAGCCAAGCACAACAACGCCCGCGTGGTGCTGTTCACCGACATCTACGCCTCGCCGCTGCGGGAACTGGCCGACCTGATCATCAGCGCCCCGGTCGAGTCCGCCTCACCGTTCGACACCATGGTGCCTGCCCTGGCCCAGGTCGAAGCGCTGATCGCCAGCCTGACCCCGCGCAGCCCCGACCTGGCCGACCGCCTGGAAGGCATCGATGCGATGCGCAACGCGTTCGACACCCACCTGCTGGAGGATAAATAAGGATGTTCAGCCTTCCCCACCGCTCGCCGCGGGATCTGCCGTTCGTCACGGGCCACACCGCACTGCTGCTGGTGGACATGCAGCGGGCCTGGCTCGAGCCGCAGTTCGACCCTCACCTCGAAGGCCCGGACGCTGCGTATTTCCTGAACCGCACCCGCGCGCAGGTGGTGCCCAACCAGCAGATGCTGCTCAATGCCTTTCGCCGGGCGCGGCAGAACGTGCTGCACACGATCATCGAAAGCCTGACCGCCGACGGCCGCGACCGCTCGCTGGACCACAAGCTGTCGGACATGCACCTGCCCAAGGGCAGCGCCCAGGCACGGGTCATCGCCGAACTGACGCCGGCGGAAAACGAAATCGTGCTGCCCAAGACCTCGTCCGGGGTCTTCAACTCCACCAACATCGACTACGTGCTGCGCAACCTCGGCACCCGGCACCTGATCGTCGCCGGCATCGTCACCGACCAATGCGTCGACATGGCCGTGCGCGACGCCGCCGACCGCGGCTACCTGGTGACCCTGGTGGAAGACGCCTGCGCCACCTACTCCGCCGAGCGGCACGACGCCTGCCTCAATGCGATCAAGGGCTACTGCTGGATCACCGACACCCAGACCGTGCTGGGCCGCCTGCGGGAGATGCAGCCATGAGCGAACGCCTCTCGCCCCTGCCGATGACCACCCTGGTCACCACCGACCTGACCGGCATCACCCGGGGCCGCTCGTTCCCCACCGATGAGCTGGAACACTACCGGGCCGCCGGTTGCGGCTGGGTGCCGGCCAACAGCGCGCTGACCCCGCAGGACATCATCGCCAGCACCAACCCTTGGGGCGCCTACGGCGACCTGCGGCTGATTCCCGACCTGTCCAGCCGCGTCACCGTCGGCAACGGCCCGGATGCGGCGGCCCCGGCGCTGGACTTCATCCACTGCGACATCCGCGAAACCGATGGCCAGGCATGGGGTGCTTGCCCGCGCACCCTGCTGCGCGACGAGGTCGAGCGCTACCGCGACGGGCTCGGCCTGCAGGTCAACGCCGCGTTCGAACACGAATTCAACCTGCACGCAGGCTTTGCCGAGCATCTGGCCTTTTCCCTCGAATCCCAGCGCCAGGGTGCCGAATTCGGCGGCTGGCTGCTCAGCGCTCTGCGCGCCGGCAAGGTCGAGCCGGAAATGTTCCTGCCCGAGTACGGCAAGCATCAATACGAAATCACCTGCCGCCCGGCCCTGGGCGTGGCGGCGGCGGACCGCGCGGTGAACGTGCGCGAGATCACCCGCGAGATCGCCCGGCAGATGGGGCTGGACGTCAGCTTCGCGCCCAAGACCGCCGCCGACGCCGTCTGCAACGGCGTGCACCTGCACCTGAGCCTGCTCGACCTGGAAGGCCAACCGGTGCTCTACGACGCCGGCACCAGCAACGGCCTGTCGACCCTGGGCCAGCACTGGGCCGCCGGCGTGCTGCATTACCTGCCGGCGCTGTGCGCGCTCACGGCGCCGACTCCGGTGTCCTACGAACGCCTGCAACCGCACCACTGGAGCGCGTCCTACGCCTGCCTCGGTCAGCGCAACCGCGAAGCGGCGCTGCGGATCTGCCCGACGGTGACCCTGGGCGACAAACCCGTGGCGAAGCAATTCAACCTGGAGTTCCGCGCCATGGACGCGACCGCATCGCCGCATCTGGCGATGGCCGCCCTGCTGATCGCCGGACGCCTGGGCATCGAGCGCAAGTTGGCGCTGAACGCGATCACCGACGAAATCCCCGATTCACTCAACGACGAACAACGCAAGGAGCGGGGCATCGTCGCCCTGCCCGGCTCGCTGGCCCAGGCACTGGATTGCCTGCGCAACAGTCAAGCGCTGGCGCTGGCCCTGCCGGCGCCGCTGCTCGACACCTATTTCGCCCTTAAAACCGAGGAACTGGCGCTGACGGAACAGCTCTCCCCCGCTGACCTGTGTGAGCACTATGCACGCCTGTACTGAACCTGCCGAGCTGGGGTTGTATACCCGGCCGGCCTACAACCTGAGCCGCGAAGACTCGACGCATCCATTGATCCTGGTGTGCGAGCACGCCAGCCGCTACATCCCCGAGGCCCTGAACGACCTGGGCCTGGATGAGGCTGCCGCGCGCGAGCACATCGCCTGGGACATCGGTGCGCTGGCGCTGGCCGAGCAGTTGTCGGAGCGGTTGGGCGCAACGCTGCTGAGCGCCAACTATTCGCGGCTGCTGATCGACCTCAACCGGCCGCGGCATGCGCCCGACAGCATTCCGGCGCAGAGCGAGATCTATCAGGTGCCGGGCAACCGCGACCTGGATGAAACCACCCGCGAATACCGCCGTCAGACGTTATTCAAGCCCTTTCATTCGCGGTTGCAGCAACTGATCGACACCCGCCTGGCCGAAGGCCGTCCGGTGCGGGTGGTGGGGATCCACAGTTTTACCCCGGTGTACTACGGCCAGCCCCGCGAGCTGGAGGCAGGCGTGCTGTTCGGCCAGGCCAAGGCCTACGCCCACCGCCTGCTCGAAGGGTTGGGCAAACACCCGCTGAAGGTGGCGGGCAACCAGCCCTACCGGGTCGACCCGTTGGGCGACATGACCGTGCCGGTGCACGGCGATGCCCGAGGGCTGGACTCGGTGCTGATCGAGGTGCGCAACGATCTGCTGCGCAGTGCCGACGCGGTGGAGCGCTGGGCCGGCTATCTGGCGCCTCTGCTGTAGTTTTTTGCTGATGCGGCAAACGATGGACCGACATAACAACTAAAACGAACGATTGGCTGACAAGGAGTTGAGCTTCATGGAAATAGAACAGTTCGGCTACAAGCAGGAGTTGAAACGTAGCCTGACGCTGACCGACCTGGTGGTGTACGGGATGATCTTCATGATCCCCATCGCCCCGTTCGGCGTGTATGGCTACGTCAACGCCGAAGCGCCGGGGATGGTGCCGCTGGCCTACATCATCGGCATGGTGGCGATGGTGTTCACCGCACTGAGCTACGGCAGCATGGCCCGGGCGTTTCCGGTTGCAGGTTCGGTGTATTCCTACGCGCAGCGGGGCCTGAACCCCCACGTGGGCTTCATCGCCGGCTGGCTGATGCTGCTCGACTACCTGCTGATCCCGCCGCTGCTCTACGTCTATGCGGCCATGGCCCTTAACCACCTGTACCCGGACGTTCCCAAGGTCGGGTTCATCCTGGCGTTCCTGGTCAGCGCAACCTTCGTCAACCTGCGCGGCATCACCTTCACGGCGCGCATGAACATCCTGTTCCTGCTGGCGCAACTGGTGGTGCTGGGGATCTTCCTGTTCTACGCCTGGAACGCGCTGCACAACGGCGGCGGCAACGGCCAGCTGACCCTGGCGCCGCTGTACCACCCGCAGACCTTCAACTTCGCGCTGCTGATGCAGGCGGTGTCGATCGCGGTGCTGTCGTTCCTGGGCTTCGATGCCATCTCCACCCTGGCCGAAGAGATCAAGGGCGATCCGGGCCGCAGCGTCGGCAAGGCCGCGCTGATCACATTGGTGGTGATGGGTGCGATATTCGTCGTGCAGACCTGGATCGCCACCGACCTGGCCGCCGGCATGGGCTTCAAGTCCGCCGACACCGCGTTCTATGAAATCGCCGAAATCGCCGCCGGCAGTTGGCTGGCCACCCTGACCGGCGTCGCCACCGCACTGGCCTGGGGCGTGGCGGTGGCCATCACCTCGCAAGCGGCCGTCTCGCGCCTGCTGTTCGGCATGGCCCGCGACGGCAAGCTGCCGAAGGTGCTGGCCAAGGTGCATCCGAAGCACAACACGCCTTACCTGAGCATCTATCTGGTGGCCGTGCTGTCGCTGGTGATCTGCTACCTGTTCATCGACTCGGTGGACACGCTGACCTCCCTGGTCAACTTCGGCGCCTTGAGCGGCTTCATGCTGCTGCACCTGACCGTCATCAACCACTACTGGCGCCGGCTGAAATCCGGGCAGGTGATCCGTCACCTGATCTGCCCGGTGATCGGTTTCGGCATCGTTGCGGCCATCATGTACAACATGGGCGTCGATGCACAGAAGCTCGGCCTGATCTGGATCGCATTGGGCCTGGTGTACCTGTTTTTCCTGAACCGCCTCGGCGCCGGCACCGCCCTGCCCGACCCGAGCAATGGCTGACAAGAAAAAGAGCGGCGTCTGACAAAGAATCAGGCGACCGCCGATTTAACGCGTGGAAACCGACAGTGATAGTCAGGTTCGGCGATGACGCCGAACCGTTCGATACAGGAGTGCATCCATGCTGGTCTTACGCCCAGTCGAGCCAACCGATCTGCCTCAATTGCAACAACTGGCCCGCGACAGCCTCGTGGGCGTGACCTCCCTGCCTGACGACAGCGAGCGCCTGCGCGAAAGGATCGCCAGCTCCTGCGCTTCGTTCGACAGCGAGGCGCAGATCCAGGGATCGGAGAACTATTTCTTCGTGCTGGAGGACCTGGAGCAGCGCCGCCTGGCCGGCTGCTCGGAAATCGTCGCGACCGCCGGGTTCGACGGGCCGTTCTACAGCCTGCGCAACCGCCACTTCACCAGCGCCTCGCGGGAGCTGAACATCGAGCACGGCGTACCGGCGCTGTCGTTGTGCCAGGACCTGAACGGCCACACCCTGCTGCGCGGCTTCCACATCGACGAGGCGCTGGTGCGCTCGCCCCATTCCGAACTGCTGTCACGGGCGCGGCTGATGTTCATCGCCGCCCACGACCGGCGCTTCGCCGACGCGGTGATCACCGAGATCGTCGGCTACAGCGACGACGAGCAGCGCTCGCCGTTCTGGGACGCCCTGGGCAAGCATTTCTTCGACCTGCCCTACGCCGAGGCCGAGCGCCTGTGCGGCTTGCAGAACCGCACGTTTCTGGCCGAACTGATGCCGCAGTACCCGATCTATGTGCCGATGCTGCCGCAGGCGGCGCAGGACTGCATCGGCCGGGTGCATCCCGACGGTCAAGAGGCGTTCGACATCCTGGAGCGTGAAGGCTTCGAGACCAACAGCTACATCGACCTGTTCGATGCCGGCCCCACGCTGTATGCCCGCACCGCGAACATCCGTTCGATCGCACAGAGCCGAACCGTCACGGTGCAGCGACAGGCGCAGATCGACGCCCGGGGCCAGTACCTGGTCAGCAACGACGCCCTGAAGGGATTCCGGGCGATGGTGGCCGAACTGGACGACCAGCCGGGACAGCCCCTGGGCCTCACCCCGGCGATGTGTGCGGCACTTGGCGTCACCGATGGCGCCAGCGTGCGGTTGATCGCACTGTGAACCTCGCCCCGAACCAGCGTCCGAGCAGACGCGCAGAAGGAGTTGCAGCATGATTGTCCGCCCGGTTCACGTCAGCGACCTGCCGGCCTTGATGGCGCTGGTGCGCCAGGCCGGCCCCGGATTCACCACCCTGCCGGCCAACGAGGACCGCCTGGCCCATCGGGTGCGCTGGGCCAGGCGCGCCTTCGCCGGACAAGTCGAGCGGGCCGACGCCGACTACCTGTTCGTGCTCGAAGACGACGATCAGCGGGTGGTCGGCGTCAGCGCCCTGACCGGCGCCATCGGCCTGCGCGAGCCCTGGTACAACTACCGGGTCGGCCTGACCGTCAATTCGGCGCCGGACCTGGGCATTCAGCGGCAGATTCCGACGCTGTTCCTCAACAATGAGCTGACCGGCCAATCGGAGCTGTGCTCGCTGTTCCTGGGCCATGACCAGCGCCACGGCAGCAACGGCCGCCTGCTGTCGCTGGGGCGGCTGCTGTTCGTGGCCGAGTTTCCGCACCTGTTCGGCGAGAAAATGATCGCCGAACTGCGCGGCTGCGCCGACGAGATGGGCTGCTCGCCTTTCTGGGACAGCCTGGGACGGCACTTCTTCCAGATGGACTTCAGCCATGCCGACCACCTGTCGGGGCTGGGCAACAAGTCCTTCATCGCCGAACTGATGCCGCGCCAGCCGCTGTACACCTGCATGCTCACCGAGCAGGCCCGGTCGGCCATCGGCCAACCCCACCCCAACACGGAACCGGCCTTGAAGATTCTGCAGGCCGAGGGGTTTGTCCACAAAGGCTACATCGACATCTTTGACGGGGGGCCTGTGATCGAAGCCCCCATCCACAGCATCCGCACAGTGCGCGAGAGCCTGGAACTGACCTTGGGCCTCGGCACCCCGGACGACCAGGCCCCCCAGTGGCTGATCCACAACCGGCGCCTGGAGAACTGCCGCATCACCGTCGCCCAGGCCCGCCGGGTCGGCGGCAGCCTGGTGGTCGACCGCCTCACCGCCAAGCGCCTGCAACTGCAGCCGGGCGATTCGGTACGGGCGGTGCTGCTGCCCAATCAGCAACAGCAGGCCGCCGCAGCCTGACCCTTTGTGGTGAGGGAGCTTGCTCCCGCTGCGGTGCGCTTTCCCCTGCCTTGCAAATTCGTCATGATCCTTGACCCATTCGCGTGATAGCCTCTTGATTCTTCGGCGTTGACACCTTTGCTCAAGCCTTTCCATTCCTTTGTATTGGTGGAATCAGTATGTCCAGGCTTTCCCATCAAGATTTGCGCCGTAACTTCCGTCAGTTGCTGGCCTCCGGCAACTGCTACCACACCGCCTCCGTGTTCGATCCGATGTCCGCCCGCATTGCGGCGGACCTGGGGTTTGAGGTCGGGATTCTCGGCGGCTCGGTCGCTTCGCTGCAGGTGCTCGGCGCCCCGGACTTCGCCCTGATCACCCTGAGCGAGTTCACCGAGCAGGCGACCCGCATCGGTCGCGTCGCCCAGTTGCCGGTGATCGCCGACGCCGACCACGGCTACGGCAACGCCCTCAACGTGATGCGCACCATCGTCGAGCTGGAGCGTGCCGGCGTCGCCGCCCTGACCATCGAAGACACCCTGTTGCCGGCCCAGTTCGGCCGCAAGTCCACCGACCTGATCACGGTCGCCGAGGGCGTCGGCAAGATCCGCGCGGCGCTGGAGGCCCGGGTCGATTCGGAAATGGCGATCATCGCCCGCACCAACGCCGGCATCCTGCCCAACCAGGAGATCATCAGCCGCACCAAGCAATACCAGGCGGCCGGTGCCGACGGCATCTGCATGGTCGGCGTGCAGGACTTCGACCAGTTGGAACAGATCGCCGAGCACCTGAGCGTGCCGCTGATGCTGGTCACCTACGGCAACCCGGCGCTGCGTGACGACAAACGCCTGGCCGAACTCGGCGTGCGCGTGGCCATCGACGGCCATGGCGCCTACTTCGCCGCCATCAAGGCGACCTACGACAGCCTGCGCGAACAGCGGCAGATCTTCACCCAGGCCTCTGACCTGAGCGCCACCGAACTGACGCACACCTATACGCAGCCTGAGGACTACATTCTCTGGGCGAAGGAATACATGAGCGTCAAGGAGTAAGCGCTCTCCGTTTTCGATTTTCTGTAGACCTTGTGATACAGCCGGTAGACGCAACGTCACCGGCTGAAGTGTCAGCGCTTACTTGGTAGCCCCTTCAAGCGTCACTACCTCGAAACACATATAAAAACAAACGAAAACACCAAATAACAACTTCTGCATTGCCAGCCAAAAACCGATACTTATAATCAACCTCAGTTAAACACCAATACGTTTAACAATTAAACACACTTACAAGAAACCAAAAAAAACAGTCTGACAAAGACAAGGAATGATTATGAAAGCCACAGCTAGCAACTGGCAAGAAACCCCTTTATCTCGCGCTGAGATCAAAGTCATCAACACGCCGACACATTCGACTCACGGGGCCAACTGCCCGGGTTATGACGGGATTCGCTTCAATGTAGGCAACCTTCACGAAATCAAGAAACTCAGAAACGCGACCAGCAGCAAGTAAGCACTTCCAGCGGCGATGGGACTTCGCCTGACAGAGCAATACTGTGATGCACGCAGTCCCGCCCCATCAAATACAACACTCCGATTCAGGTATAAAAACCTCAAAAGTCAAGGCACCCGTGCCATCTACGGATGAGCGACTGTGCCTCTTTCATAAAAACCATAAAAATATACTCATGATAAAAGCCTTGCTCAATCGCGACCTAACGCCGCTACAACTTACCACCAGCATCAAGACATTAAATATGGATGCTGAAATAAATAAACTGGTGGATCAACTACCCAAACCGACAACAAACAGTTACGACTCAACTCACCGCGCCGAGATCATGAAACGCACCAACGCCCGTACTGGAACATTGACACTGCACGTCAATGAAAGCGGAAACATCAGTCTCAAGGCACCCGATGATACGCCGGCACCTGACCAACTCTATTCCGTGCCCGGCTACAGCGT
Source organism: Pseudomonas sp. NPDC089534 (assembly GCF_044749305.1). Taxonomy (NCBI): domain Bacteria; kingdom Pseudomonadati; phylum Pseudomonadota; class Gammaproteobacteria; order Pseudomonadales; family Pseudomonadaceae; genus Pseudomonas; species Pseudomonas sp. NPDC089534. Next base: position 74,524 of record NZ_JBIVHR010000018.1, read on the forward strand.
TCTGTTCGCGATCAAGGCGCAATCGTTCCCCATTCAGCTCTACAGGCTTGAAGAGAATCGTCTGGCACGCGAAGAACGGGTCATCGTAGACGCCGACAACCCGCTATTCATCGACGGCACGAAGTTTCTGTTCGACAGCAACCCGAGCGGCAACGGACATTCGGCGTTCATCGGTAGCGTCAATCTGCCGGACAGAAGCGCAGACATCAGCGTGTTCGATCGTGCCTCCTTGAACAAGACCGCGTGGTTTCCTCACGACGACAGCGCCGCCCGCTACCTGGTTAGCCTTGAACTGCTGGAGGCCGCAGGGGATCCGGGCGTGTTCAAAGTGGCCAAAGAATTGATTTATCACTACCACCCGGCTGTCGCCTGGAAGGCATTCCAGGTGATCGGACAGACGGATCTGTGTACCGCACGGCGTTGCATTCCGCTGTTGAGGAACCTGCAAAACAGTCGTCTGAATCATTTACTCGACCAGAGTGAAGCGGCATGGAACTGAAGACTTTTATCGAGCGCATGAAGGCTTACGATCTGGAACTGGACAAGCCAAGAATCATGGAGGATCTGCGTCAACTGGCCAACAACCGTACATTGCTGAGCGAGCATCTCTACAACACCCTCCAGCAGGACGGCTTCAGCACCAGAAACAGTCTGTACAGCGCTTACGCCTATGTACTGCACTACAACGATCTGTTCACTATCCGTTTGGGCTTTTGGGCCCCGGTCTCGTCAGGGGATGAGCGTGAAACATTCATCTATGACCTGAACCATACCCATGATTTCGAGATTTACTCCGTAGGCTACAGCGGTGACGGCTATGCCACCGTCTTGCGAACAATCCTCGATGACTCCCCATTGCAAGCCGGAACAAGGCCCCCGCTCGGCGAAGAGCGGGTGCTCAAACTCAGCCCCGGAAAGGTCCTGCACATGCTTCCGCTCCTGGAAGTGCACCGACAGCTCCCGCCGCAAAACCTGTCAGCATCTTTGAGCCTGCTCATTCATCCGCAGCGTTCAGCCAAAACCGAAGAAGCCTGGTGCTTCGACGAAAACTATGTGCCCACTTATCCGGGCATCGCCATGCAGGAGAAAGCGGTCTTCGAAAACCTGCTTTCCCGGCTACAAACCGGGCAGAGATCGCTGCCCACACAACCAGAAAGGAAATCCTGATGAACAAACCACTCGAAAACTGGAGCGAAACCCCACTGCTGCGCGCCGGCACCGACGTGATCGACACGCCGGTGAAGACCACCGCGCTAGCCCCTTGCGCCAGTTTCATGCCGCGCTACAACGTCGGCAACATCCACGAGATCAAGCAGTTCTGGAACCTGCCTCAACAAGACTGAGGCCGATTCCGCACGTCGTGCGACGGCAGGCCATCGAGGCCTGCCGTTTTCGTTGCATTGCGCAATGACCCGGCAAGCCGCTTGCCTGCCCCTTCAGACCGACCCGAGCATTTCGCGCCGGTGCTTGCCGTCGCTGTAGCACATCACCCGGTTGCGCCCGCCGCTCTTGGCCTCGTACAGCGCCCGGTCGGCGTCGTCGAGCCATTGGGCCGCCTCGTCGTGCGACGGATCGAGCGCCGCCAGGCCGATGCTCAGACTGGCCTTCAACGCCGGACTCTGCTCATAGGTCAGACAGGAAAAACGCTCGCGCAAGGTTTCCATGGCCTGGGCGGCGTTGAACAGCGGCATGTCCGGCAGAATCACGCAAAACTCGTCGCCGCCGTAGCGACCGCCCACGTCGGCATTGCGCAGGTTCTGCTTGAGCGCCTTGCTCAACTGGCGCAGGACGATGTCGCCGGCCCCATGGCCGTAGGTGTCGTTGATGGCCTTGAAATGATCGATGTCGATCAGGGCGATCGCCGCATTCTGCTGCAGGCGCTTGCAGTGCTGGAACTCGATCTCCAGCCGGTCCTTCCAGGCGCCGTGGTTGAGCAGCCCGGTCAGGCTGTCGGTGCGGCTCAGGGCCAGCAACTCGCGCTTGTGCAGGCCCAGGGTGTAGGCCTGGCGAAAGCAGATCCAGCCCAGCGCCAACGGATACAGCATCAGCAACGGCAGGCAGGCATACAGCTGCAGCGGCGTGGTCGGCGGCACGAACGCCGGCGCGAACACCACCAGCCCGACGCCGATCCCCAACAGTTGCGCCGCCGTGCCGGCCAGCAGGAAGCGCAGCCCGCCGATGGCGACATTGTTCATCGCCATCATCGAAACGGTGGTGGCGCTGGGCAAGGGGTTGAATTGCATGGCGGCGACCCAGAAGCCGCCGAGAAACGCGTCGATCAGCAGATTGCGATGTTCGGCATGGTAAGGAACGTGGGCCCGGCGAGCCCATTGAAAGGCCAGGTGCGGCCAGAGGAGCGCATTGAACAGCATCAGCGCCCAGACCCAGGGTGGCGGACCGAGCGGATGCATCGCCGCCGCCACACACAGAAGCCCCAGCGCCAGCCCGAGGGTTCGCGACGTGTGCAGCCTCCTGGCCAAAGACAATCCCTTCCTTCCCTGACCTCCCGCTTTTTCCATTGGGGCCTCTACTGCGCGCGTCGGAAGACGGATGTGCTGAGAGTCTATCAGGGCACCCTCAATTAGCCATCACCGGCCGGCGGGCCGCCCATCGCAACGCCCGGGCCCGACACCGGGCAAATGATTGGCTATACCTGAAAGGAGGAAAACGGAAAAACGACTATAAGAAGGAGGCGCATGCAGACCTATCAAGTGTTGATCATCGGCAGCGGTTTTGGCGGCCAATGTGCGGCCGTGAATCTGCTCAAGGCCGGCATCGACGATTTTCGCTTGCTGGAACGGCGGGACTTCTTCGGCGGCACCTGGTGCCAGAACACCTACCCCGGCGCGGCGGTGGATGTGCCGTCGCCGCTGTATTCGCTGTCGTTCGCGCCCTACCCCTGGACGCAGATGTTCGCGGAGCAAGCCGAACTGCACCGCTACACCGAACACGTGGCGCAGCGGTTCGGCCTGCGCGAGCGGGTGGAACTGGGCGCGAACGTCGAACGCATCGAATGGGACGAGGCGCAAAAACTCTGGGCCGTGCACACCGCCGCCAAAGGGACGTTCCACGCGCAGTTCCTGATCAACGCCACCGGGCCTCTGAGCCAACCGGTCATCCCACACTTTCCGGGCGCGGAACGCTTCCGGGGCAAGAGCTTTCACACAAACAACTGGGATCACGCCTACGACTACCGGGGCAAGCGGGTGGCGATCGTCGGCAGCGGCGCCAGCGCGGCGCAGGTGATTCCGGCGATTGCCCCGGAGGTGGCGCAACTGCATGTGTTCCAGCGCACGCCGCACTGGGTGCTGCCTCGGGCCGACCGCACCTTCGGCCGCTTCCAGCGCTGGCTGCTGGGCCTCAAGCCGGCCTACAAGCTGCTGCGCTGGATGATCTACTGGCAGTTCGAAACACGGGTGATCGCCTTCAAGTACTCCAAACCGGCGATCCGCCTGGTGCAGCGCCAGGCCCTGAACTTCCTCAAGCGCCAGGTGGCCGATCCCGACCTGCGCCAGCGGCTCACCCCGGACTTCACCATCGGCTGCAAGCGGGTGCTGCTCTCCAGCACCTACTACCCGGCGCTGACCCGCGCGAACGTGACCCTGCACAGCCGCGAACAGGGCATCGCCGCCCTCGACGAAACCGGCATCGTCACCACAGACGGCCAGCACATCGAGGTGGACCTGATCGTCTGGTCCACCGGCTACGACGCCACCGACGGGGTGATTTCCTACCCGGTCTGCGGCAAGAACGGCATCCAACTGCGCGACGTCTGGGCGCAGTACCCGCGCGCCTACCTGGGCACCAGCCTGCCGGACTTCCCCAACCTGTTCATCGTCACCGGCCCCAACACCGGGATCGGCCACACCTCGGCGCTGTTCATCATCGAATCGCAGATGAACTACATCCTCGACTGCATCCGCACCCTCAAGGCCCGGGGCCTGCGCAGCATCGAGGTGCGCCCCGAGGCAGAACGTACCTACACTCAGATGATCCACCGGGAAATGGAGCGCACGGTCTGGAAAACCGGCGGCTGCCACAGTTGGTACCAAAGCAGGAGCGGTCATGTGATCGCGATGTTTCCGGGGTTCAGCTTCAGCTACCACCGCCTGACGCGGGCGCTGAAGCCGGCCGACCACATTCTGTCCTGAACACGTATAAGGAAGACGTCCGATGCTTGTGCTCTTTGTCGCTCTCGCGGTTTTCGTGGCCTGGAGCTGGTTGAGCTACCCGGCGGTGGGCCATTGGCTCTACGAGCTGAGCACGGCCGCCGAGGCCAAGCTGTACCGCTTGCACAAGATCGAAGTGCCCATCGCCGAAATGAGCGTCTCGACCTGGCAAGGCGGGCCCTACGAGGCGTCCAGCGCGATCCTGATGCTGCACGGCTACAGCGCCGAAAAAAACCTGTGGCTGCGCTTCGCCCGGCATTTCGTCAGCCAGTACCGGGTGATCATCCCGGACCTGGCGGGGCATGGCGAAACCGGCTTCAAGGCCGGCGGCGGCTACGACATCCCGGTGCAGGCCAAACGGATGATCCAATTGCTCGACGTCTGCGGCGTGGAAAAGGTGCACGTGATCGGCAACTCGATGGGCGGCTACATCGCCGCGTGGCTGGCGGCGACCTACCCCGAGCGCATCGCCTCGGTGGCGCTGGTCGATCCGGCCGGCGTGACCGCGCCGGAGGCCAGCGACATGGAGCGCCACCTGGCCCGCGGGCACAATCCGTTCCTGATCAACTCCCGCGAGGAGTTCCGGCGCTTCTATGCCATGACCATGGCGTCGCCGCCTTGGGTGCCGGGGCTGGTGCTGGATGCCATCGCCCAGCGCTACGAAAACCAGCGCGATGAACTGGAAGAGATCTTCCGCGACTTCCGCGCCAGCCCGCCGATGGAGCCGAAACTGCCCGACATCAAATGCCCGGCGCTGCTGCTCTGGGGCCGCAAGGACCGGTTGATCGACGTCAGCAGCGTGCCGGTGTGGAGCAAGGGCATCGCCAACCTGCGGGTCGACGTGTGGGACGGGGTCGGGCACATGCCGATGGTCGAGCAGCCGGCGAACACGGCGCGGCTGTACCGGGAGTTCCTGGGCACCCAGCGATGAACATCCTCTACGACGAGCGCCTCGACGGCCCGCTGCCCGACGTCGACAAGGAAGAACTGCTCAAGGCCTTGCGCCAGGCGCTGCCGGACCTGGATCTGCTGTGGCGCGAGGACGAACTCAAGCCCTACGAATGCGACGGCCTCTGCGCCTACCGCACCACGCCGATGCTGGTCGCCCTGCCCCGCCGGCTGGAGCAGGTGCAGGCGCTGCTCACGCTGTGCCACCAGCGACGCGTGCCGGTGGTGGCGCGCGGGGCCGGCACCGGGCTGTCCGGCGGTGCGCTGCCGCTCGACCGGGGCGTGCTGCTGGTGATGGCGCGCTTCGACCGGATCCTGCACATCGACCCGGACGCACGCACCGCGCGGGTTCAGCCCGGCGTGCGCAACCTGGCGATCTCCCAGGCCGCCGCGCCGTTCGGCCTGTATTACGCGCCGGATCCGTCCTCGCAGATCGCCTGCTCCATCGGCGGCAACGTCGCGGAAAACGCCGGCGGCGTGCACTGCCTCAAGTACGGCCTGACCGTGCACAACCTGCTCAAGCTCGAAGTGCTCACGGTGGAAGGCGAACGCCTGACCCTGGGCAGCGACGCCCTCGACTCCGCCGGCCTGGACCTTTTGGCGCTGTTCACCGGCTCCGAAGGCCTGCTGGGGATCATCACCGAAGTCACCGTCAAACTGCTGCCCAAACCGCCGGTGGCCAAGGTGCTGCTGGCCAGTTTCGATTCCGTGGACAAGGCCGGCCGCGCGGTCGCCGACATCATCGCCGCCGGGATCATCCCCGGCGGCCTGGAAATGATGGACAACCTCGCCCTGCGCGCCGCCGAAGACTTCATCCACGCCGGCTACCCGGTGGAGGCCGAAGCGATCCTGCTGTGCGAGCTCGACGGCGTCGAAGCCGATGTGCACGACGACTGCCAGCGGGTGCGCGAGGTCATGCAACGGGCCGGCGCCACCGAGGTGCGCCAGGCGCAGGACGAAGCCGAACGGGTGAAGTTCTGGGCCGGACGCAAGAACGCCTTCCCGGCCATCGGGCGCCTGTCGCCGGACTACTACTGCATGGACGGCACCATCCCGCGCCGCGAACTGCCCGGCGTGCTGCAAGGCATCGCCCGGCTCGGCGCGGAATACGGCCTGCGGGTGGCCAACGTGTTCCACGCCGGCGACGGCAACATGCACCCGCTGATCCTGTTCGACGCCAACCGGCCCGGCGAGCTGGAGCGTGCCGAAGCCCTTGGCGCAAAGATCCTGGAACTGTGCGTGCAGGTCGGCGGCAGCATCACCGGCGAACACGGGGTCGGCCGCGAGAAAATCAATCAGATGTGCGCGCAGTTCAACAGCGACGAATTGAGCACGTTCCATGCCGTCAAAGCGGCGTTCGACCCGCACGGCCTGCTCAACCCCGGCAAGAACATCCCCACCCTGCACCGCTGCGCCGAATTCGGTGCGATGCACATCCATGCCGGGCAACTGCCGTTTCCGGACCTGGAGCGTTTCTGATGGCCGACCTCGATGCGGCCGACGCGCTGCTGGATCAGGTCAACCGGGCCAGGGCCGACGCCACGCCGCTGAAGATCCAGGGCGGCAACAGCAAGGCGTTTCTCGGCCGCGAAGTGGCCGGCGAAGTGCTCGACACCCGCGCCCACCGGGGCATCGTGCGCTACGAACCGTCGGAACTGGTGGTCAGCGTACGGACCGGAACGCCGCTGAATGAGCTGCTGGCGACGCTCGACGCCGCCGGGCAGAGGCTGCCCTGCGAGCCGCCGGCCTTCAGCGATTGCGCCACGGTCGGCGGCATGATCGCCACCGGGCTGTCGGGACCGCGGCGCCCTTGGGCCGGCTCGGTGCGCGACTTCGTCCTCGGCACCCGGGTCATCACCGGCCTCGGCCGGCACCTGCGCTTCGGCGGCGAAGTGATGAAGAACGTCGCCGGTTACGACCTTTCCCGTTTGCTGGCGGGCAGCCACGGCTGCCTCGGCGTGCTGACCGAAGTGTCGCTCAAAGTGCTGCCCAAACCCCGGCAGTGCCTGAGCCTGCGCCTGGAGATCGACTGCACGCGGGCCCTGGCGAACCTCGTCGACTGGGGCCGGCAAGCGCTGCCGATCAGCGGCGCCTGCCATGACGGCGCGGCGCTGTACCTGCGCCTTGAAGGCGGTGAAGGTTCGGTGGCCGCCGCCCATCAACGGCTTGGCGGCGAGCCGTTGGACTCGGCGTTCTGGTCGGACCTGAACGAACAGCGCCTGAGCTTTTTCGATGAAGGCCCACCGCTGTGGCGCCTGTCGCTGCCCCCTGCCACCGGACCGCTGACGTTGCCCGGTGCGCAACTGATCGACTGGGCCGGTGCCCAGCGCTGGCTGAAATCCGATGCACCCGACGTTCAGCGCATCGCCCATGAACTCGGCGGCCACGCCACCTGCTTCAGCCACGGCGCCAGCGACACGCCGTTTCAGCCGCTGCCCCCGGCGCTGATGCGCTACCACCGCCAGCTCAAGGCGCAACTCGACCCGCAAGGGCTGTTCAATCCCGGCCGGATGTACGCGGAGCTTTAGCCATGCAGACCAGCCTCAGCGAACAGGCCCGGCAACTGCCCCGGGCGGCCGAAGCGGAAAAGATCCTGCGCACCTGCGTGCACTGCGGCTTCTGCAACGCCACCTGCCCGACCTATCAGTTGCTGGGCGACGAACTGGACGGCCCGCGCGGGCGCATCTACCAGATCAAGCAAGTGCTCGAAGGCGCGCCGGCCACCGCCCAGACCCAACTGCACCTGGATCGCTGCCTGTCGTGCCGCAACTGCGAGACCACCTGCCCGTCCGGCGTCGACTACCACAACCTGCTGGACATCGGCCGGGCCGTGGTCGACCGCGCCGTGCCGCGTCCGCCGGGCCAGCGCCTGCTGCGCGAAAGCCTGCGGGCCCTGGCGCCCAATCCGGGCGTGTTCAAGGGTTTGCTGAGGATCGGCGCAACGTTTCGCCCGCTGCTGCCGCGCCTGCTGGAAGACAAGTTGCCAGCCCACGCCTTGGTGACGGGCGCGCGCCCCGTGCCACGTCACGAACGACGGGTGTTGTTGCTGGAGGGTTGCGTGCAGCCAGGGCTGTCGCCCAACACCAACGACGCGACGGCCCGGGTGCTCGACCGGCTCGGCATCAGCGTCACCCCGGTCAGCGAAGCCGGCTGCTGCGGCGCCCTCGACTACCACCTCGATGCCCAGGCCAAGGGGCTGGAGCGTGCCCGCCGCAACATCGACGCCTGGTGGCCGCACCTGCAGAACGGCGCCGAAGCCATCGTCCAGACCGCCAGCGGCTGCGGCGCGTTCATCAAGGATTACGGGCATCTGCTGGCGCACGATCCGGCCTACGCGGACAAGGCTCGGCAGGTCAGCGAACGGTCGCTGGATCTGGTGCAGGTCCTGGCACAGGAGCCCCTCGAACAGGTGTGCAGCGCCGGCCAACGCCGCATCGCCGTGCATTGCCCCTGCACCCTGCAACACGCGCTGAAGCTGGGCGGCGCCGTGGAAGCGCTGCTGGCCCGCCTGGGCTTCAACCTCACGGCGGTGCCGGACGGCCACCTGTGCTGCGGCTCGGCCGGCACCTATTCGCTGACCCAACCGACGCTCGCCCGGCAACTGCGCGACAACCGCCTCAACGCCCTGGAAAGCGGCCGCCCGGATCTGATCGTCACCGCCAATGTCGGCTGCCAGAGCCATCTGGCCGGTGCCGGACGCACGCCGGTGAAGCACTGGATCGAGCTGGTGGATCAGTCGTTGGCAGAATGAAGTCCGTAGGATTCTTCGTTTGCCCGCGCAGGAGAAGGCTGCGATCTTTTCCCCCATCCTTTACGTGACCGTGCCAGGAATTTTTTTCATGACCGTGCAGCCTTTCGTCAGCCCCGACCTGATCCGTCAACGCTTCTCCAAGGCGATGTCCGACATGTACCGCGAAGAAGTGCCGCTGTACGGCGCGTTGATGGAACTGGTGGAACAGACCAACCGCGACGTGCTCGCCCGGGATCCGCACATCGCCCGGCAACTGGCCGACACCGGCGAAATCCAGCGGCTGGACATGGAGCGCCACGGCGCGATCCGCGTCGGCACCGCCACGGAACTGGCCACCCTCGCCCGCCTGTTCCAGGTGATGGGCATGCAGCCGGTGGGCTACTACGACCTCACGCCGGCGGGGGTGCCGGTGCATTCCACGGCGTTTCGCGCGGTGCACGAAGCGGCGTTGCAGGTCAGTCCGTTCCGGGTGTTCACCTCGCTGTTGCGCCTGGAACTGATCGAGGATCCTGAGCTGCGGGCGTTCGCCCAATCCGTGCTGGATCGTCGCTCGATCTTCACCCCGGCGGCGCTGCGCCTGATCGAACAGGCGGAAACCGCCGGCGGCCTCACCGAAGCCGAGGCCGAGGAATTCGTCCTGCAAGCGCTGGAGACCTTTCGCTGGCACCACAGCGCCACCGTCACCGCCGCGCAGTACCAGACCCTCAGTGCCCAGCATCGCCTGATCGCCGACGTCGTCGCCTTCAAGGGGCCGCACATCAACCACCTGACCCCGCGCACCCTGGACATCGACATCGTGCAGGCGCAGATGCCGCTGCACGGCATCACACCCAAAGCCGTGGTCGAAGGCCCGCCGCGCCGGCAGTGCCCGATCCTGCTGCGCCAGACCAGCTTCAAGGCCCTCGACGAACCGGTCGCCTTCACCGACCAAGCGCAAACCCAAGGCAGCCACAGCGCCCGTTTCGGCGAGATCGAGCAACGCGGCGCCGCACTGACGCCCAAGGGCCGCGCCCTCTACGACCGCCTGCTGAACGCCGCCCGGGACGAACTCGGCGACTTCCCCAACGAAGGCAATGCCGCACGCTACAACGCGCTGATGACCCAGCACTTTGGCGAATTTCCTGACAGCCTCGACGGCATGCGGGAACAGGAATTGGCCTACTTCCGCTATTTCGCCACCGAACAGGGTTTGGCGGCGCGTCCCGCTGACGCCTCGCTGGTCCAACTGCTGCGCGACGGCCATGTGAAAGCGGAACCGCTGGTGTACGAAGATTTCCTGCCGGTGAGCGCGGCGGGGATCTTTCAGTCGAACCTGGGGGACGCCGCCCAGGCGCATTACGGCGAACACTCGAACCGCCAGACCTTCGAGCAGGCGCTGGGCCGCACGACCATCGATGAACTGGCGCTGTATGCCGACACCCAGCGGCGTTCACTGGAGGCGTGCGCTGAAGCATTGGGTCTGAAACGTCTCTGAGGTCAGGTGGCCATGCTGCGCAAGAAGTTGCGCAGTCATTTCGCAAAACGTCTGGCACGGCACGCTGGAAGCCATAAACGACGGGGCCTCCAGCCAAGTGCGCAAGAAGTTGCGCAGCACTGCGCAACTTCTTGCGCACTTTCCGAAGGATTTCGCCGGCCTGATCGGACACCCTCAGAACAAAACCATATAAATCACTGATTTATATGGTTTTTTTATTTCTGGCACGCTCCTTGATAACAGTCAGGCACCCACCGGGCGATATCGCCTCCCGGGCACCCTAACTCAATCCGCAAGGAGCACCTCCCATGGCAACACCAGCGTACATGTCGGTTACCGGCGAAAAACAAGGCCTGATCACTGCCGGCGCCTTCACCGCCGACTCCGTTGGCAACACCTACCAGGAAGGTCACGAAGACAAAGTCATGGATCAGGCG
>NZ_JBIVHR010000019.1:0-81851 GCF_044749305.1 Pseudomonas sp. NPDC089534
CGGTGAGCGACAACGTGAATTTGATTCAGCAGCTCATTACGCCGAGCGATGAAGGCCAGTCCCTTCGCGGGAGTGTCGAGAAGGAGCTGCACAATTATTTCGCCCACCTCGAGGGCGCAACCGTCACGGACGTGTACAACCTGGTGCTCTCCGAAGTCGAGGCTCCCCTGCTCGAAAGCGTGATGAACTACGTCAAGGGCAACCAGACCAAGGCCAGCGAGCTGCTCGGACTGAACCGCGGCACGCTGCGCAAGAAACTCAAGCAGTACGATTTGCTGTAAGCATTCAATACCAACCAGAAAGGCGCCCGCGTGAAACCGGTCGCCTTTTTTGCTGACTTCCCTTGCTTTTGATGGAAATTGAGATGACCGACCAGACTACCCGCCTGCCGATCCGCCGCGCCTTGATCAGCGTTTCCGACAAGACCGGGATCCTCGAATTCGCCAAGGAGCTGGAAGCCCTGGGCGTGGAAATCCTTTCCACCGGCGGGACCTTCAAGCTGCTGCAGGACAATGGCGTGTCCGCAGTGGAAGTCGCGGACTACACCGGTTTCGCCGAAATGATGGACGGTCGGGTGAAGACCCTGCACCCGAAAATCCACGGCGGCATCCTCGGCCGCCGCGGCACCGACGACGCCATCATGAACGAGCACGGCATCAAGCCGATCGATCTGGTCGCGGTCAACCTCTACCCGTTCGAAGCCACCATCAGCAAGCCCGGCTGCGACCTGCCGACCGCCATCGAGAACATCGACATCGGTGGGCCGACCATGGTGCGTTCGGCCGCGAAAAACCACAAAGACGTTGCCATCGTGGTGAACGCCAGCGACTACGCCAACGTGCTGGAGAACCTCAAGGCCGGCGGCCTGACCTACGCCCAGCGCTTCGACCTGATGCTCAAGGCCTTCGAGCACACCGCCGCCTACGACGGCATGATCGCCAACTACATGGGCACCGTGAACCAAGCCACCGAAGTGCTGAGCACCGAAGGCCGCAGCGAATTCCCGCGCACCTTCAACAGCCAGTTCGTCAAGGCCCAGGAAATGCGCTACGGCGAGAACCCGCACCAGAGCGCGGCGTTCTACGTGGAAGCCAAACCGGCCGAAGCCGGCATCGCCACCGCCGCCCAGCTGCAGGGCAAGGAACTGTCCTACAACAACGTGGCCGACACCGACGCCGCGCTGGAATGCGTGAAGAGCTTCGTCAAGCCGGCCTGCGTGATCGTCAAGCACGCCAACCCGTGCGGCGTGGCCGTGAGCCCGGACGCCGAAGGCGGCATCCGCCAGGCCTATGAGCTGGCCTACGCCACCGACACCGAGTCGGCGTTCGGCGGCATCATCGCCTTCAACCGCGAGCTGGACGCCGAGACTGCCAAGGCGATCGTCGAGCGCCAGTTCGTCGAAGTGATCATCGCCCCGAGCGTCAGCGAAGAAGCCCGCGCCGTGGTGGCCGCCAAGGCCAACGTGCGCCTGCTGGCCTGCGGCGAGTGGTCGGCCGACCGCAGCCCGGCCTGGGACTACAAGCGCGTCAACGGCGGCCTGCTGGTGCAGAGCCGCGACATCGGCATGATCAGCGCCGACGACCTGAAGGTCGTGACCAAGCGCGCGCCGACCGAGCAGGAAATCAACGACCTGATCTTCGCCTGGAAAGTGGCCAAGTTCGTCAAGTCCAACGCCATCGTCTACGCCAAGAACCGCCAGACCATCGGTGTCGGCGCCGGCCAGATGAGCCGCGTGAACTCCGCCCGCATCGCCGCGATCAAGGCCGAGCACGCCGGCCTGCAAGTCGCCGGTTCGGTGATGGCATCGGATGCGTTCTTCCCGTTCCGCGACGGCCTGGACAACGCGGCCAAGGTCGGCATCACTGCGGTGATCCAGCCAGGCGGTTCGATGCGTGATGCTGAAGTGATTGCCGCTGCTGATGAAGCCGGCATCGCCATGGTCTTCACCGGCATGCGCCACTTCCGTCACTAAGTACACGACCCACTGTAGGAGCGAGCCTGCTCGCGATAGCAATAGACCAGTCAACGCAGTATTGACTGATACACCGCCATCGCGAGCAGGCTCGCTCCTACAGAAAAGCATCCCAGCGGTGCTCCATAGAATTAGCGTCATCCGAGGTTTCTGAAATGAATGTTTTGATCATCGGCAGCGGTGGCCGCGAACACGCCCTGGCCTGGAAAGTGGCTCAGGATCCGCGCGTGCAGAAGGTTTTCGTGGCACCGGGCAACGCCGGCACCGCCATTGAGGCCAAGTGCGAAAACGTCGCCATCGACGTGCTGGCCCTGGAGCAACTGGCCGACTTCGCCGAGAAGAACGTTTCCCTGACCATCGTCGGCCCGGAAGTGCCGCTGGTGGCCGGCGTCGTCGACCTGTTCCGCGCCCGTGGCCTGGACTGCTTCGGCCCGACCCAGGGCGCCGCGCAGCTCGAAGGCTCGAAGGCCTTCACCAAGGACTTCCTGGCCCGCCACAAGATCCCGACCGCCGACTACCAGAACTTCACCGAGATCGAGCCGGCCCTGGCCTACCTGCGTGAAAAAGGCGCGCCGATCGTGATCAAGGCCGACGGCCTGGCCGCCGGCAAAGGCGTGATCGTCGCCATGACCCTGGCCGAAGCCGAAGATGCCGTGCGTGACATGCTCGCCGGCAACGCGTTCGGCGACGCCGGTTCGCGCGTGGTCATCGAAGAGTTCCTCGACGGCGAGGAAGCCAGCTTCATCGTCATGGTCGACGGCAAGAACGTCCTGCCGATGGCCACCAGCCAAGACCACAAGCGCGTCGGCGACGGCGACAGCGGCCCGAACACCGGCGGCATGGGCGCCTACTCCCCGGCCCCGGTGGTCACCGCCGACGTGCACCAACGCGTGATGGACCAGGTGATCTGGCCGACCGTGCGCGGCATGGCCGCCGAAGGCAACGTCTACACTGGCTTCCTGTACGCGGGGCTGATGATCGACAAGGCCGGCAACCCGAAGGTCATCGAGTTCAACTGCCGCTTCGGCGATCCGGAAACCCAACCGGTGATGCTGCGCCTGCAGTCGAGCCTGGTGCTGCTGGTCGAGGCCGCCCTGGCCCAGGCGCTGGACAAGGTCGAAGCGCAGTGGGATCCGCGCCCGAGCGTCGGCATCGTGCTGGCCGCCGGCGGCTATCCCGGCGACTACGCCAAGGGCGCCGCGATCAACGGCCTGGACGCCGCCGCCGCGCTGGAAGGCAAGGTCTTCCACGCCGGCACCGCGCAAAAGGACGGGCAGATCGTGACCGCCGGCGGCCGGGTGCTCTGCGCCACCGCCATGGGCGACAGCGTCGGCGCAGCGCAGCAGCAGGCCTACCGGCTGGCGGCGGCGATCGACTGGGAAGGCTGCTTCTACCGCAAGGACATCGGCTACCGCGCCATCGCCCGTGAACGCGGCGAATCCCGGTAATCCGCTGTCCGTGATGTCCGGCAGGGGGCCCTTCCCCCTGTCGGACTGTTCCGACGCCGCGCATCGTTATATTCTGGCATCAACCTACGAAGGGATTTCGCCGTGCGCTGGCTCAGGATCGCCATAGGCTTCACCGTCACGCTGTTGACCCTGCTCTGCATGCTTCCGGCCCAGGCCGCGCAAGGCAGTGGCTGGGCGGTATTGCTCGACGAACAGGGCAACCTGCAACTGAGCGACATCCGCTCGCCCCGCTACACCAACCAATTCAGCCCCATCGACCTCGACCGCCTCACCGCGGCGGAGCCCGATGGCGCGTTGTGGCTGCGATTCAGGCTGGCCGCCGGCAAGCACGAGCAAGTGCTGCGGATCTTCGCCCCTGACCTGTCGCACCTGAACCTGTACGTGCTGGACGGCGACACGCTGATCGACCAGCGCGAGAGCGGCACCGGCCAGCCCCAGGTGAACCGGCCATTGCCCAGCAGCGACTTCCTGCTGCCGCTGCCCCAGAGCGACAAATCCCTCGAGGTCTACCTGAGGCTGGTGTCCGACCACCAGCTGCGCCCGCACATCACCCTGCAATCGGCGGTGATGTCGGCGGCCAACCAGAACCAGACCCTGCTCTACGGCCTGCTGTTCGGCTGCCTGGGCATGCTGATCCTGCACAACCTCATCCGCTACGGCTACACCCGTTCGCGCAGTTGCCTGTGGCTGGCGGTCTGCGAAGGCCTGCTGGGGCTCAGCCTGCTGCTGCTGCTCAACCTCGCCGGCCCCTGGCTGCCGGACTGGCACGCGATCCAGACGCCGGGCGCCTACCTCGCCCTGCTGATGACCGCACCGGCCGGCCTGATGTTCGCCTTCCGTTTCTTCGCGCCGATCGGCCCGCACCCGCTCAACAAGCTGCTGCTGGCCGACATCCTGATCACCGTGATCTGCAGCCTGCTGCTGTTGTTCGTCAACACCCTGCCGCTGAACATCATCACCTATGCCCTGGTGGCCCTCGCCGGCCTGAGCATGCTGCTGGTCGGCGGCTACCACTGGCAGAAAGGCTACCGCCCGGCCCGGCTGTTCGTCGCCGCCATGGTGGTGTTCAACATCGGCACGCTGATCATCCTGCCGGCCCTGCTGGGCCTGACCCTGGTCGCGCCGCAGGGCCTGATCATGACCCTGATGGGGTTCATCTGCATCAGCGGCCTGTTGATGAGCATCGCCCTGGGCGAACGTCAGCGCAGCATCACCGAAAGCCGCTTCAGCATCAGCCGCGACCTGGCGGCGAGCAACGCCGAGATCAACGCCAAGGCCGAATTCCTGGCGAAGATCAGCCACGAGATCCGCACGCCCATGAACGGCGTGCTGGGCATGACCGAACTGCTGCTCGGCACGCCGCTGTCGGTCAAGCAGCGCGACTACGTGCAGACCATCCACAGCGCCGGCAACGAGCTGCTGACACTGATCAACGAGATACTCGACATTTCCCGCCTCGAGTCCGGGCAGATCGAGCTGGACGACGTGCAGTTCGACCTCAACGCCCTGATCGAAGACTGCCTGAGCATCTACCGCGCCAAGGCCGAACAGCAGAACGTCGAGCTGATCAGCTTCATCCAGCCCCAGGTGCCGCGGGTCATCAGCGGCGACCCGACGCGCCTGCGCCAGACCCTGCTGAGCCTGCTGGAAAACGCCCTGAAGAAGACCGACGAAGGCGAGGTGCTGATCGTCGTCGCCCTCGACGAACGCAGCGTCAAGCCGCGCCTGCGCATCGCCGTGCAGGACAGCGGCCAGCCGATGGAGCAGGAAGAGCGCGATGCGTTGCTGCATGCCGAGCTGCACAGCAAGCACTTCCTCTCGGCCAACCGCCTGGGCGGCAACCTGGGGCTGGTGATCGCACGGCAACTGATCCGGCTCATGCAGGGCGAGTTCGGCATCAAGAGCGGCGCCAGCCAAGGCAGCACCCTGTGGCTGACCCTGCCGTTGGATCCGGATCGCCTCGAACACCCGACCTCCGACCTCGACAGCCCGCTGCAAGGCGCGCGGGTACTGGTGGTGGACGACAACGACACCTGCCGCAAAGTGCTGGTGCAGCAGTGCAGCGCCTGGGGCCTGAACGTCAGCGCCGTACCGTCGGGCAAGGAGGCGCTGGCCCTGCTGCGCACCAAGGCGCACCTGCGCGACTACTTCGACGTGGTGCTGCTGGACCAGAACATGCCAGGCATGACCGGCATGCAGCTGGCGGCCAAGATCAAGGAAGACCCGAGCCTGAACCACGACATCCTGCTGATCATGCTCACCGGCATCAGCAACGCGCCGAGCAAGATCATCGCGCGCAATTCCGGGGTCAAGCGCATCCTGGCCAAGCCGGTGGCCGGCTACACCCTCAAGACCACCCTGGCCGACGAGCTGAACCAGCGCAACAAGGGCCAGACCGTGTTCCAGCCGCAGCCGGCAGGCCCTGCCGCGGCGGTCAAGGTGCCGAGCGACTTCCGCATCCTGGTGGCCGAAGACAACACGATCTCCACCAAGGTGATCCGCGGCATGCTCGGCAAGCTCAACCTGCAGCCGGACACCGCCAGCAACGGCGAGGAAGCCTTGCAGGCCATGAAGGCCCAGCATTACGACCTGGTGCTGATGGACTGCGAAATGCCGATCCTCGACGGTTTCTCCGCCACCCAGCAGCTGCGGGCCTGGGAAGTCGGCAACCAGCGCATCCGCACGCCGATCGTGGCCCTGACCGCGCACATCCTCGCCGAACACAAGGAGCGCGCGCGCCAGGCCGGCATGGACGGCCACATGGCCAAGCCGGTGGAGCTGTCGCAGCTGCGCGAACTGATCGAGCACTGGGTGGCCCAGCGTGATCAGCAGAGCCGCAACACGGTGCGAACGCCCTGATCAACCGGCCGGTTCGCAGCGAACACTGTCCGGCGGGCTGAAGTCGATCTCCCTGATGAGGTCGACATGCGGCTCCAACCGCTTGGCCAGCGCGTCACGGACGGGGTCGAACAGCGGCGCGGCCAGGTCAGCCTGAAAGAAGCGTTGCTCCAGCGGCCCGCGGAGCGTGTCCGCAGTGAAGGCCCAGGCGTACGGATTACCCTCGGCGGCAGCCGAAGACTTCAGCGTCAGATAGGCGGCGCTCAGGCGAGGACCGGGTTGCGCCACAACCACCATGAAGCGGTACCGGTCACTTGCGGCTGCCTGATCCGCCCCTTCGGCTCCCGCCGCTTGCCGGATCCTCTCTTGCAGAAACGCGATGGCCGGATCCGAAACCGGCAATGCCGCGATGGCCTGCAGGACCGGCACCCAGTCCCCTGCCTCGGCCAGCGACGGCTGCAGAACGTCGATCATCCCGCCCATCGCCTTGAACCCGACGCCCTTAGCCGGCGTGACCGTGCTCCATTCCACTTTCCTTTGCAGCCATTGGCCCTTCAGAACTTGCTGCCAGATGGAATACCAATCATCCGGATCGGCCGTGAGAGGAAACTTCTTGTTGGCCACCAACTGCGCAAACAAGATCGAATGTTGAACATCTTGTTTTTCCTGCTCAGCCATCCCGTACGGAAACAAAACGATGGCGCCTGAGTTGGCATAAGCCGAGTACTGCTCTTTCATCTTTGCCTCCTGCACATGAAAAAGTGGCGACCACTGTGTGGTCGCCACTCAATGACGTCAAATCAGATTTCCCATTCGCTGATTTGCTTGACGGCACGGTCACCCAACTTACCGGCAATGATGTCGCGGGTCTTTTCGATGATGGCCGGCACCATGGTCATGCTGGATTCGCCCCTGTACAGATCCACCGAACTGCTGTCCCAGTTCACGAAAAGAACCTTGGTCTGGTTGACCCGGTTGATGAAGCGCACCGCGCCCAGGGTCAGGATCACTTCCTTGCCTTCTGTCTCAAGGCAAGAACCCACCGCAAAACCGCCGGTGCCCTTGTCCTGGATGTTCCGGTCGAAGACCTGAAGCGGCTTGTCGTTGGCCTGCAGCGAAGCCATCGCATCGGTCGCCACCTTCAGCAGGAGCGCCGAAGTCGGCCCGGGCACAGCCGCAGCGGCCAGGGCGGAACCCAGGATGGTCAGCGCCAGTTGATCCATCTTGAAACTCTTGCCGGACGCCGAAGTGGAATCGTAGTACTTCTTCAGGATGATCCAGCCGGCGTCCTGCATGACGGTGAGAAAGGTCTGGTACCACTCCTTGCCCTGGCTTTCCAACGGGTACTTCTTGTTGGCGGCCAACGAGGCGAACAGATAGGTGTTCAGTACATCCGCACGGTTCTGCTCGGACATGCCCGACACGAACGCCAGAATGGCATCGCCCACGACAGAAGCGCGGTCAGGCACTTCGATATTGAAGGGCGTCAACCTGTTGAAGCTGCGCGGGGCCAGGGTGATGTCCTGCGGCGTCACATCATAGGCATTCAGTCGTTCCAGGCGGTCGGCGATGGTTACAACAGTGTTTACATTCACGTTTCGTCTTCCTTAGTTAATTAGTTCGACTCTTCCCGAGCCGGCAGGACTAACTTACGAAACTCATCAAAACCCCACAAGGCAATGAGTATTTCCAATAGATAACAATAAAAACTTACAACCGCCGACAACTCTCAAATAACGCCGCAAACAATAAGGACAACTAACTTACAAACAAAACACCGAATGCGCCGACAGACCGTCCGGCGCCTGATAGACTCCGCTCAACTTTCGCCGACGCGGGTTTCCATCATGCTCCACGAGTTGTTCAGCGTTTACCTGAAGATGCTGGTGCTCTACAGCCCGTTCTTCGTGCTGTCCTGTTTCATCAGCCTGACCCGTGGCTACTCGCGCAAGGAGCAACGGCGCCTGGCGTGGAAAGTGGCGATGGCCACCTTGGTCTCCAGCGTCTTGCTGTACCTGTTCGGACGGGTGATCTTCGATGTGTTCGGCATCACCGTGGATGCGTTCCGCATCGGCGCCGGCAGCGTGCTGTTCATTTCGGCATTGGGCATGGCCCAGGGCAAACCGGCGGTGCAGGCCGACAACGTGCAGCAGGACGTGACCATCGTGCCGCTGACCATTCCGCTGACCGTCGGCCCCGGCACCATCGGTGCGCTGCTGGTGATGGGCGTCAGCCAGCCGCACTGGGACGACAAGCTGACGGCGATCATGAGCATCGCCATGGCCAGTTTCACCGTCGGTGCGGTGCTCTACCTGTCGAACCGCATCGAGCGGATTCTCGGCGATCAGGGGTTGCAGATCGTCAGCCGGCTGATGGGGCTGTTCGTCTGCGCACTGGCGGCGCAGATCATCTTCACGGGGGTGAAGGGTTATCTGGTGCCCTGAGCCGGTCACGCAAAGTGCGCCGCAGGCGGACAGGCCTGCGGCGTCTTCCGGTCGACAGGCCGTCAGTCGCTCACGGCGCTGACGAGATGCTCCCGCGACCGCAGCAGCTGCTGCAGCGAAGCGCTGCCCGTCGCCTCCTCTCCCTTGCGCAACAACCGTACAAGGTGCGAAACCGGCACCGACGAAAGATGCCCCAGCGCGAGAAACGCTTCGCCGCGCAGCAGAGGATCCTCACTGCACACATCCCTGAGGATCAGGCAGTGTTCGCTGCCGGGGTCGGTCAGCACCAAATGGTCGCCGACGATCTGCAGCTGCAACCTCAGCGGTTCGTCCAGCGCCCAGACCAGCTTCGGCGGAACCGTCACGGCCTCTCCCGGCAACGGCCGACAGTCGGCGATGACTGAATCGCACGCCAGCCAGAACGCCGTGGGCAGATTGTAGGTCACCGCACCCTGCCCCGCCCGCAGGACCAAGGTGCTGACCCCGTCGGGCACCAGTGCAGTCAGATCCGTCACCCGGTTCCGCCCCTCGATCACCATCACCTCGGCATCGCGCCGCACCTGCGCGAAAGGACCGAAGCGTTTCGCGTCCGGATAGACGAGCACGCACGCGTCCTGCCGGTCATGCATCAGCACCTGCGCGCGGTGCCGGGTGCCCAGAAGCTCGTCATCGTCGCGCAGCGCCTTGCCGACGACACGGACCAGGCAAGCGTTCTCCACGTCATACCATTGCCGCACACCGGGCTCCGCTTCGGTGGACACAAACCCGTCGTGCTCGACGGTGCGCAGCAGGGCTTGAAGGTTGTGGATCAGATGATCCCCTTGGGCAACCACCCAAGCGTGGTTGACGCCGGTCAAACGCTCAGCTTCCCCGAAGCGCAGAGCCAGTTCCACGCCATCTACGGTGGTGCCCCTGAGCCCGGCGCCCTCGCGCCTGACGTCGCTGAAGCGCCAGTCCTCCCACTCCTCCTGCGGCGCGGGCAGCAGACCGTCGCGCAGCAACTGCGCACCGTTGGCGAACGCCTGCTCCAGAAGCCCGGGATCGACAAAGGCCTGAGAGAGGATCCTGGCGCCGGACGGTTCGAACAGCCAGACCTGGCGCCTGTCCGGCGTCAGACCGAGCAAGCGAACCCGCTCACCGTTCGCCGACGCGCACAGCAATAACCGCTGATCGATGTACCAGGCGCCCAGATGCTGATGCCCTCCATGGTCGAGCAAACCGATGAGGGCGAAACGATCCACCGGGTAACGTTGCGCGACCGCTCCGAGCGCCTCCCACCAGCGGGAACGATCCTGCAGCCAGTGCTCGGTCAGCCCGCCGAACTGCAGCCGGCCGTCGGTGTTCAGGTTGAAGAAGTGCCCGTCTTCGGTGACCGCGACATAACCGCCCGGCGTCGTGACCACCTGCTTGAGCCGTTCAGGCTCGATCCACGCATGCGACCAGTTCCTCTCCCCCGGCGTCCGCTGCAACCGACAAAGGCGTTGGGCCGAGCGGTCGTAGACCACGTACATCTCTTGATCCTTCGCCGGCACCAGCAGCGTCAACCGATCCAGGTTCCTGATCGAGTCGTCCCAGCCACGCGGTTGCCCCGGCACAGGCAGCGGATTGATCAGCAGACGGTCGCGGCTGCGGATCCAGACCAGATCCCGCCGCGCCTCATTCATCTGCCAGCACACCGAAACGTAGGGTGCCGGCGCCCATCCGATCGTGGTGTCGCCGTCCTTCGCGGATGAGCCCGCTTGCGGCCGGTGCTCCCCCAACACCGACGTCCAGTCCTCCAGCCTCTCACCGGCAAAGGCCTGCGCACGCAGTTCAGGGGTCGATCCGCAAGTCACCGAGCAGAGCAGCAATTGCCGGTCGTGAATCAGGTAGCCGAGTTCTCGGGCACGCCCTTGTTCAACGGACTTCTGCGTCACGTGAATCATCCCTTGGGCATCGGCTTCGATGCGCCGGATCGAACTTTCGCCGGGCATCAGCAGCAATCGGTACTCCGCTTGGGGCAGTCCGCTGACGGCATCGACTTGCCAGACCAGAAAGGATGACGGTTCATAGAAGTAGGCAGACCCGCCGGACACCAAAGCCAACTGTGTTTTGTCGGAACCACTGATTGCCACGTCGCGCATGTACAGGAAACGGTCCTCGTGCGCGTCGTACCAGGCCTTGGTGTAGCGCGGCGCCTGCGGCGGCTCGAACGGGATCAGATAATTGTTGACCGGCGTATGCGGCAGCACCAGACGATGGTCGTGCGCAAGCTTCTTGTAACGTTCGAGCAGCGCCGTCTCATCAAGGCCGTCAGGTGCGGTGTCCTGCAGCAGATCCAGTTGCCCGGAGGACCGGTTGACGCTGAAGACACGCCGGTCGGCCAGCCCCAACACGACCTCATGCCGCCCCTTGCCGGTGAACCTCACGTCAATGCCGTCGATCAGCAGGTCTTCGCCCTTTACCTTGACGCCCTGCGGGTTGACCCAGTCAGCCAGCAATATCCAACGGCAACTGGACAGGCTGGGCTCATGCAGCTCGACCGAAACCCCAGGACTGAGCCTCAGTGTGCAGGTGCTCCCCGCTCCCTTCACCTGATAGGTGATCAGGCCGCGCCAGGCCGGCGGCACAAGCGGCACCGCCAACTGCCGCTCGGCCGCATCCAGCCGCACCTCGATGGTCGTGGGGCGGTAGTTGGGGAACAGGCGATGCACGATGTAGTGACTGGGGAAGGAGTAGAAGGAGAACAGGAATTTCCATTGCCCGCTGCCATCCTTGCGCTCCAGACGGCGCGCCGCATCGAAGCCGGCGTCATGGCGCCACGACGCGAACGGCAAGGCCTTGTATTCGTAGCTGTAGTACGTGTTCGGCGTGCACGGCAGGACAACGCATTGCCCGGCGGGCAACGGTGCCTTGATCCGGCTGGAAATCCCCCACGCCTGGCGGATACTGAAGGCTTCCTTGTCATCCGGGTTGATGCCCGGTACGCCGAAGTGGTCGCGCAGCCTGAACAGCTTCGGGCTGCCGAGCGTCAAGGCGCCGGCGCCCAGGTCGACGCATTCGATGATCAGGGAGGACGGATCCACCACCCACGCCTGCAACGCATCGTCGAAGCGGTAGACGGCGCCGTTCCAGGCCTTTTCCAGATGATCGAAAAACAGCCCGACGGTTTTCGCCTCTTCGGCGATGATGGCGAAGCCCTGGGCCAGCGCCGCCGCCCCGATCGCCAGGCCACCCAGGATGACGCCCGCCCCGCCGAGCACCGCAGCGGCCGTGCCGGCCCCCGTGGCGGCCGCCGCCAGCCCGCCCAGCCCCGCGACGAGACCTGCCGAGTCGAACGCCAACTGCGTGCCGAAACGGGCCACGTCCACCTCGCGCTGCGCGGTCGCCAACTGGTAGATGTCAAAACCCACGTTGGCCAAGCCCAGCAACGATCCCACCCCTTCATCGGCGACGTGGCCCAGCGCTTCGCCGACCAGCGGGGCGCAGGTGCGGGCAATGACCGGTTCCTGGCTGATCGCGGTGGCGTACAGCTTCATCAGTCCGGCCGCATCCACGGCCAGCCCATGGGCGAGCTGCGCATAATTCACGTAACCGTGCAGGCGCACCGCCAGGGTCAGCGTCCGGTCATCCCCTTCACGTTCACGCAAGGCCATCATCAGCGACTGGAGCGCGAAGCCGGCGTTGAGCGTATGAACCGCGCCCGCCTCGACAGGCCCCGACGGCAGCACCGCCCCTTGGGGTTTGCGCACCAGCGTCGAAAACCGCTCGGTCAGCCACTGCCGGATGCGCAGCAACCGGTGATCCTTGCTGGCGACCTGCACCACATGGGTCGCGTCCAGAGGATCGACCAGGGTTATCCGGTAGGTGCTGTCAGGCATGACTTCAAGCGTTTCGAACAACGGCACCCAAGGCTTGGCCGAGGCGTGCAACGTCTGCAAACCCGACGTCACATCGGCGATCTGCCGGGCCCACCAGCGACTGTCCAGGTCAAGCAGGCTGCGTCCCAGATGGGCATTGTCGCTCAGTGACCGGCCACGGGCACTGGCCACCCGCCGGCGGATCGGAAGGGCCGATGGCTGCCCCGGCAAGGTGTCGGACTCCAGCAGGTGCGCCAGCCGCAACCCGGCGGACAGCGGCAAGGCCGACACCCGCTCGCCCTGAAGCTCGATCACATCGAACATCGGCCGGTCGGGCTTGCCGAATGCGGCGTAGTAGCCGGCCATGCCTGCGCCGACGAAGAAATCTTCCAGCGCCTGCTGGAACGCGGCGGGCTCCGCGAATCCGAACAGACCGAAGTTGGGATCGAAGAAATGCAGCGTGGCGCCCCCCGCATCCGCAGCCGTCTTCGCCACGAGCAGCACGTGATTGTCGGAAACGAGCATCAGGCCGAGGCTGTCGCCGGCGGCCTCCAGCCTTGTGCGGATCCCGCTCAGATCCGTCCGCTCCTGAGGCCCGCCCACCTCGCTCAACGGCACATCGCGCAGCGCCTCCAGTCCATCCAGAAAGGCGATGGAGTCACTCTGTTCAGGCTCCACGACCGCCAGGTAAAAACGCTCGCGCAGACGCCGGGACGCCTGCTCACCCTGTACCAAAGCGGCCCCCATCACCAAGGACAACGGATAGCAGCGCCCCGCGACGGCATCCCCCGAGCCTTGCAGCAGCAGATCCTGCGGCACCAGCTTGACGCTGGCCGCGTCGAAGCGCTGAAGCACCTGTTCCACGTGCTCATGCACCTGGATCCGGTGTTCGAGCGTGGCAAGCTGCCGGATCTGCGCCACATGGCGCCCCCATTGGTACGGCGTATGCGCATTGAGCATCACGCTCTTTTTCAGGTCCAGCGCCCTGCCGGAAAAGGGCACCGGTTCATCGGCGACACTGGCCAGCCCTTCCAGGAAACCGGTTGGACGGCGCTTGAACAGATGCCGTTCGAGGACGGCGTAACGATTGGAGCTTCCCAGTTCGCCGATGCTGTTGGCCAGGTTGTCCAGCTCGCTGTGCAACTGCATCAGGTGCCGGTTGTCCAGCGACTCCGCGCCCAGCAGGGCGCCCAGCGCCAGGCGCTGCACGGGGTCGGCCTGGACAAGGTGCAGGGTGCCTTTGGCGAGCATGCCCAGGACTTCGTCCACGCCTGCGCCGGCCTTTCCCGGCTCACCCGCAAAGGCCGGCGGGAGGACATCCCGCGGCTGCTCCTTGATGGCCTGCCGGTCCTCAAAGCGCAACGGCAGCGGCTTGTCGAACCGGACCTCACCGTCCAGACCGCTGCGCATGGCCTGCACCAACGGCGCTCCCAAGGCGTCGACCAGCCGCTGCAGGACGCTGCTCAGGAGCACCGCCCGCCCTTCGATCACGGGCCAGCCGGACTGGAACTCGACCGTCGAATGCTTGAGCAGTTGGGCGATGTCGCCGGCGTAACGGGTGGCGTACCGACCGTCCCGCCAATGCGCCTGTTCGTCGCTGAACCACTGCAGCGAATCGGTTCCGTTGTCTTTCCAGGAATGGTCCTGTTCCTCTTCCGTCATGCGGTTGACCGTCGCCAAAGGGACGATGACCAGGTCGTCGACCAGCGCCGCGGCGCCCTGCGGCGTGAAATGCCGCTTCTGGTAGTTGCGCATGCCGTCACGCATGGCGGCAGGCCCTGTCAGGTAGATGGTGCCCTCGCTTTGCGGGCGGATGCCGTCACGGAAGTAGCCGGCAGCGGCGTCGGCCAGAAAACCGGCGAAGATTTCCTCTTCCATCGGCAGTTCGCGCAACGGCCCCAACGCCTGCTCAACGGTCTCGTGCGCAAGCGACACCATGCTCTCGTTGTCGCTGAACGCCACCCCCCGCTCCCGGGCCAGCTTCGTTGCGCCATCGATGATGTCGTAGCTCAGGCGCATGCGTTCCAACACCGCCTCGATCATCCCGGCACCGGGGTGAGCCATCAGAAAGGCATTGCTCAACGAATTGGACTCCGCGACAGCACGCAGTTCGAACGGTCTCGCCGACCGGTCCGCCGGTTGCCGGAAGACGTCTTCCAGCGCCGGCCGGCTGCTGGCGAACGCATCGAGGGCGGCCCTGGACGGTTCGGGGATACGTTCGAAGTAGGAGGTGTAGCGACCGCGAACGACATGCCGGCCCGGCATCCAGTCAGGGTTGCGGTCCAGCAGCAGTTGCAAGGCCCCGAGCCGGGCATCGGCGCCCCAGTCGGTGATGTCGACGGCGCCGAGCCGCTCCGCCAGCGGCGGCAAGCCGTCGACATCCGCATAGCTGCCGCCCTCGCTGACCAGCGCATGCAGGCGCACGATGTCGGAGGCCGCCGCCAGGTTGCCGCGCAGGCGGATTTCCCGTTCGTAGAGGTGCTGCAGCGCCATCGGCGTCTCGAGGTCGCGCAGGCCGTCCAGGTCGCGCAACGTCAGAACGTCGTCTCCGAAGGCCGCGACACTGAGCAGGTTTTGCGTGAGCCGCTCCTGCAACGCATCGGCGTCCTGGCCATAGGCACGCACCAGAAGATCGATCCTGGCGTCATCCGCCGATCGGCCGGCGGCGACGGCCGCATCGATATGGGCCTGCATCTGCTGCTTGAGCACGATCGCCCGCGCTTCGTACAACGTCGCCAGTTCATCCGCCGTGACGCGTTGGCCGTCCACCTGCGCAAGGGCATCGGCCTTCGCGGCTTCGACGATCAGCTTGTTGGTGTGGTGGGCCAGCAACGCATCGCTGTCGTACCAGAGATTGAGGACATGGCCGGAGCCGGCCATCACCCGTTTCCAGAGGTTGAGGTAATCGCGCTGAATCTCGCCGACGCCCCCGCCGAGCCAGACGAAATGCAGGATCTTCGGCACTTCGGTGGCGGGCGTTCGCAGTTGTTCAAGGCTGTTCTGCACGCGGGTTTCATACGCTGCGATCTTTTCGCAGATCGGCGGCAGTCCGCCATCCGGGCTTTTCCCGGAACCGGTCTCGCGCCGAACCCGGATGCGACCCTGCATCGCTTCCAGCGTTAGCCTCAGCAGCGCCAGCGGCTCCTGCAACCTGTGCAACTCAGGCTTTGCGATACAGGCGAAGTAGTAACGCAACACCGCTTCATATTCCTGACTGCCCTTGAATGGGCTCAGTGCCTGCTCCAGCGCGCTCAGCTTGAACAGTTCGATGAACTCACAGTACCCCTCATCCTTTCTGACTTTTGCATCCTGCATGGAATAAATGCCTCGACATCGCTGATCATTTTTGAAGTACGCAGAACTGCGTCCAACGAAAAACTACTCAGCGCAGGCACCCGGCTCCATTGGCAACGAATGCAATTCTTTTCAGAAAACAGAACAACGAAACATGATCAAACCAAATGACGCCGGCAATGTTTACCGGCGCTTTTCGAACCTGTTCTGACCACTAATGTTTACGCCACAAAAAAGGCCGTGAAACTTTCCGCTTCACGGCCTCTTTCAATACATCGATACGGTTTTTTCCGTTGTCACGACGTTGGCTTTTCACCGTACCAGCGCGGCGTGTAGACCCACTCCCCGCCCTCCGCACGCGGGAACGTGCACGTGGTGGAGGAACCGATCAGCACCATGGTGCGCATGTCCACCTGATCCGGGGTCAGCGCGCCCAGCGTGGTGGTGCGCAGGGTCTGGCCCGGACGGCCGATGTCGCGCCCCAGCACCACCGGTGTCTGCGGCAAGCGGTGCTGCGCGACGATCTCCAGCGCACGCCCCAGCTGCCAAGGACGCGCGCGGGAGATCGGGTTGTAGAACGCCAGGGCCAGATCGGCCTCGGCGGCCAGGTCCAGGCGCTTTTCGATGATCGACCACGGCTTGAGGTTGTCCGACAGCGACATCACGCAGAAGTCATGTCCCAACGGCGCGCCAGCCTGGGCGGCGGTGGCCAGGGAGGCGGAGACCCCCGGCAGGATTTCCAGGTCGACGCTGTGCCACGCCGGATCGTCCGATTCGTGCAATGCCTCGAGCACCGCCGCCGCCATGGCGAACACCCCCGGGTCGCCGGACGAGACCACGATCACCGAACGCCCCTCGGCCGCCAGCCGGAACGCATGGCGGGCGCGCTGCATCTCTTCGCGGTTGTCGGTGCAGTGCTGGATCTGATCGTCGCGAAACGGACCGGCCATGCGCACGTAGGTTTCGTAGCCGAGCACGTCGGTGGCCCGGGCCAGTTCGGCCTTCACCGCCGGCACCATCAGTTCGGCGGCGCCGGGGCCGAGGCCGATCACGGCCAGGCGACCGCGCGGGCGGCCGATCTGCGCGATATCCAGCGGCTGTCCGGCGATGGCGACAACCAGTTTGCCCATGGCCACCAGCGTCGCCTCCGGCACCGCGGCCTGCGCCAGCGCCCCGATGCCGTCTTGCGCCGCGACGAACCGCAGCGGCACGCCCAACGCCATGGCCGCCTCGCGAAGATTCGCCGAGGCCATGTCCGCGTCGGCCGCCACCAGGCACGCCAACGCCTGCACCGCGACGCCCGCCTCACGCAACGCTCCGCGAACGGCATCCGGCAGGTCTTCGGCATCAGCGCTCACCGCCACCGCGACGCTGAGCGGGTAGATCAGCAGCTCGCCGGCGTCGGCGTCCCTGGCGGCGCTGCCGACATGGATCGAACGCTGCGCCGAAGGATCCTGCGGCAACTGCGCCTGATCCAGCCACGGCGCAGCGCCTTCGATGCGCACGCTGTGTCCGGCCAGCAGGTCGGAGACAAAGCGCTTGCCCGTCTCCAGGTCGCCGAGCACATAGCCTTCCGGCGGATTGAGCAGGCAGGTGCCGAAGCGCAGCTCGCCGCTGGTGGTGATCGCCGCCGCGACCTGCAGACCGGCCGCGATCTCCCGGGCCATGACGTTGACGCCGCCCAGGCCGCCCAGCAGCGGCACCACGGCGCTGCCGTCTTCGGCGACGGCGAGCACCGCCGGCTCGGCGCCCTTCTCCAGCAGCAGCGGGGCCAGGGTGCGGATGACGATGCCCGCCGCGCACAGGGCGACGATCGGCGTGCCCTGCCGGTACAGTTCGCGCAGGGTCGCGCCGAATTCGGCGTAGGTGCGGTCGGCGCCGTCGACCCGCCCGGCCAGGCCCAGGACCTGTGCCGCCGGGTAGACCTGCTGAATGCGACGGGCCGTGGCCAGGCTGCCCTGGCCGAGGATGACGATGGCTGGAGGCATGGGAGTCATCAGCCTTGCCACCGTTCGCCGGGGACGATGATCAGCGAGAAGTACGGCGACGACATCGGCTCGACCTCATCCAGCGGCACGATCTTCTGGTTGGCCATGGTCGCGCGCTCGACGTAGAGCGCACGCCCGGCCAGGCCGAGCTCGTCCAGCACCTGGCGCACCTTCGGAAAGTTGCGCCCCAGTTTCATGATCACCGCCGCGTCGGCGTCGGCCAGGCGCCGCTTCAGCTCTTCGTGCGGCAACACGCCGGAGAGCACCGACAGGCTCTGGTTGCGGTACACCAGCGGCGCGCCCAGCACCGAGGCGCCACCGAGCATCGAGCAGACGCCCGGCACCACTTCGGCTTCGTAGCGGGCGGCGAGGCGGTCGTGCAGGTACATGTAGGAGCCGTAGAAGAACGGATCACCCTCGCAGATCACCGCCACGTCGCGGCCGGCGTCCAGATGCGCGGCCACCTCTTCGGCGGCGCCGTCGTAGAAGTCGCTGATCACCTGTTCATAGGACAGCGGCGCCGGCAGCGCTTCGGTGGTCACCGGGTACACCAGCGGCAGCAGGTTCTGCGCGTCCTGCAGGTGCGCCTCGATGATGCCGAAGGCGTTGCCTTTCTTGCCCTTGGCCACGAAGTAGGCCACCACCGGCGACTCGCGCAGCAGGCGCAGGGCCTTCACGGTGATCAGTTCCGGATCGCCGGGGCCCACGCCCAGGCCGATCAAGCGTCCTTGTGCCTGCATCATTCGATCTCCGTGGCGAGTGCGTTGACGGCGGCGGCGGCCATGGCGCTGCCGCCGAGGCGGCCCTGCATGATCACGAACGGCACGCCGCGGCTGTCGGCCGCCAGCGCGGCCTTGGACTCGGCAGCGCCGACGAAGCCCACCGGGAAGCCCAGGATCAGCGCCGGTTTCGGGGCGCCGGCATCGATCATCTCCAGCAGGTAGAACAGGGCGGTCGGCGCGTTGCCGATCACCACCACGCTGCCTTCCAGGTGCTCGCGCCACAGCTCCAACGCGACGGCGGAACGGGTGTTGCCCAGCTCGCGGGCCAGCTCCGGCACGCGCTCGTCGCGCAGGGTGCAGATCACCGGATTGTCCGCCGGCAGGCGCGCACGGGTGATGCCTTCGGCCACCATCCGCGCATCGCACAGGATCGGCGCCCCGGCGGCCAGCGCATCGCGCCCGGCCTTGCCCGCGCCTTCGGAAAACTGCAGGCCGTCGACCGCCTCGACCATGCCGCAGGCGTGGATCACCCGCACCGCGAGTTTTTCGAGGTCGGCCGGAATGCGCGCCAGGTCGGCCTCGGCGCGGATGATCGCGAAGGAGTTGCGATAGATCTCCTGACCGTCGCGGATGTAATCAAGCATCAAGGGGGCTCCGTGAGCGGGCGGCGAGCAGGGTCGCGGCCGCGTCGATAGTGAGGTTTTGGGCGTGCAGCGCGCCGAAGCCGGGCAACGCCGCATCGCGCAGATAAAGATCATAGTGGCCGGGACTGACGGCCAGCAGCGTCGCCGGGACACGGTGCGCGGCGGCGCAGGAGCGCGGGCAGCCGGACAGGTGCACGGCCTGGGCCTGCGGCAGCAGCGCGGCCAGCCGGCGGGCGTCGGCCTTGGTGTCGGCCAGGCCTTTGCCGCAGCCGCTGGCGCCGGTGCAGGCGATCACGGCGGTGAGCGGATCGCTCGCCAGGGTACGCAGCCCCAAGTGTTCGAGCCCGAGCAGCACTTGCCCGGCGTCGGACTCGCCGATGTTCGGCAGCAGCAGGCTTTGCCACGGGGTGAACCGCAGGCTGCCGTCGCCGAACCGTCGCGCCAGGTCCGCGGCGCCGCGCAGCATCGCCGGGTCGAGACGCCCCAGCGGCGGCACCGCGCCGACGTAGACCTGTCCCGGCGCGTGCTGCCGGTGAACGCCGAGCTGCAGCGCGCCGTCAGCCTGCGGGCGCTGCCAGCCGTCGAGGGCCTTGAGCGGCACGCGCGCCCCGAGCCGTTCGAGGAAGGCCGGCAGCGGCAGTTCATCCAGCAGATGGCGCATCCGCGTCTGCTCCGGACGCGCCGACTCAAGGAACAGTTCCAGCACCGCGACCACCAGCGCATGACCATCCTCAAGAGCCACCGCCGCCGACGCAGGCTCCGTCGGGCAACCGGCCAGGCCGAACGCCAACAGCGGCTGGCCCTCGCGCTCGCAGGCCGACAACCACAGATCATGGGGGTGCTCGAGCATCGCCAGGGCTTCGCCGCCGTCCAGTTGCACGGCGAACTTGGCGCTCAGGTCGTGAAAGCGCGGGTGGCTTTGCAGGGTTTCGAGGACCTGCCGCGCCAGCGGACGGGTGTCGAAACGCATCTGCCGGTCGATCCCGGCGGACGGGCTGAGCATCAGGTTGCGCACATCGTCGCCGGCGGCGGTGCGCGGCCCGAGCCCTGCGGCCAGCAGCCGCTCGATCAGGGCCGCGGAGCGGTCGCCGATCCCGCGGATCTGCAGGTTGGCGCGGTTGGTCGCCTCGATGACGCCGCCGGCGAAGCGCTCGGCGGCCTCGGCCACCGCCTCGGCCTGATCCGCCGTGACCGATCCGCCATCGAGCTTGATCCGGCAGATGCCGCCGTCCAGCGCCTGGACGATGCGCAGCAATCCCGGGCAGGCCGAGGGGCGTAGGGCGGTGGACATCGGGCGTTCGTTCAAGGGTTGACCGGCTGGCTGGGCACGTGGGCGGGCGAAAGGCAGCCATTATGCCTGCTTTGCCCAAGGCCATGAAAAGCCTGACGGTCGGAAACCCTCCACGAGGCTGCACGGCGCAGCCCTAGAAGCGGCTACAGCTCGTAATCCTTGAAGCCGAACGACAGGTTTTCCATGGCCTTGGCCACGCTCGGCCGCCGGGCCTCCATGACCCTGCGCGAGATCACCACCCGCCGGGCCCGGATGTCCAGCTGGGTCATGGCCTGCGAGATGTCCCAGAACAGGTAGCGGGTGTTCAGGCTGGATTTGATGAACCGCACATGGGTGACGACCAGTTCCATGTCGCCGGCCGCGTTGTAGCTGACCGGCACGATCTTCAGGTCGAAGGCCTTCCCGCTGAGCCCCTTGGTCGCCTCCAGCAGATCGGCCCTGCGCTCGAGCGAGGTCAGCCCGGCCTCCACGCCGGCCACCTGGGCAGGGGACAGCAGCCCGTTGGCGACCCTGATCCACGCCTGCTTCACGCTGCCGGAAAACTGCGGCTGAACGTATTCCACGGACGGCTGGTCGCGGTTCCAGCCATGGGACCACAGAAGATCGGCGAAATAATCGATCCACCGCCCCGGCTGGGTACTGCTGTCGTAAATGCTGTCGGCCTGTCTCTTGGCCAGATAGGTGCAATCGCGCGCAAACCCATAGTCCGCCATCGGCTGCCCCCGAACGCCGGTGAGCAAGACATCGCCCACCAGCGTCGCTTCATGCTCGAACGACCCTGTTCTTTCATTCATGTCCCTATTCCTTACTGCCAACCCTGGCATGCGTTTTGTGTAGGCCTGTACCCTAGCAAACGCCTCGGGCAGGGCAACCGGCTTTGCGCGACAGGAAGTTTCACCGGCAACCGGCCGACGCCAGACGCCGTCAGCCGCGTTATCATGCCGCCTTGACCCATAACCCCGGATTGAGGAGCGGCATGACGCCCTGGCTGACAGTGGTAGGTATCGGAGAGGACGGCTTCAAGGGCCTGGGCAAGAACGCCCGGCGCGCCCTGATGGACGCCTCGCGGATCGTCGGCGGCCCGCGCCAGCTGGACCTGCTGCCGGTGTGCATCCGTGGCGAGCGCCAGCAGTGGCCGAGCCCGTTTTCGCTGACGCCGGTGCTGGAGCGCCGGGGCGAAGCGGTGTGCGTGCTGGCCAGCGGCGATCCGATGTTCTACGGCGTCGGCGCCAGCCTGGCCCGCCAGGTGCCGGGCGACGAGATGAGCGTCCTGCCGGCGCCGTCCTCCTGCTCGCTGGCCGCCGCACGGCTCGGCTGGCCGTTGCAGGACGTGGTGACGCTGTCGCTGGTCGCCCGCCCCCTGGCGGCGCTCAATGCGCTGCTGTCCAACGGCGTGCGCCTGCTGCTGCTGAGCAACGACGCACAGAGCCCGGCGGCGGTCGCGGCGCTGCTGCGCGAGCGTGGGTTCGGCCCGAGCCGCCTCACGGTGCTCGAGCATCTGGGCGGCAACGCCGAGCGCCGCATCGACGGCACCGCCGACGACTGGAACGCCCCGGCCGTCGCCGACCTCAACGTGATCGCCCTCGAATGCCTGGCCGACACCGGCGCCCCGCGCCTGTCGCGGCTGGCCGGGCTGCCGGACTCGGCGTTCCGCCACGACGGCCAGTTGACCAAGCGCGATGTGCGCGCCGTCACCCTCGCCCGCCTCGCGCCGTGCCCCGGCGAGCTGCTGTGGGACGTCGGCGCCGGCAGCGGCTCCATCGGCATCGAATGGATGCGCGCCCACCCGAGCTGCCGGGCGCTGGCCATCGAGGCCGACGAAGGCCGCCAGCAATTGATCGAACACAACCGCGACGCCTTGGGCGTGCCCGGCCTGCAACTGATCCGCGGCCGCGCGCCCCAGGCGCTCGCTGGCCTGGAGCGGCCGGACGCGGTGTTCATCGGCGGCGGCGTCACCCGCGAGAACGTCTTCCAAACCTGCTGGGCACAGCTCAAGCCCGGCGGCCGGCTGGTCGCCAACGCCGTGACCCTGCAAAGCGAGACCGCCCTGATGCACTGGCGCGAACGCCACGGCGGCGAGCTGACCCGCCTCCACGTCGCCCAGGCGCAGCCGCTGGGCGGCTTCGACACCTGGCGCCAGGCGCTGCCGATCACCCTGCTGGAACTGGTCAAACCCCTCGATGCGTGACGAAACCGCCGAACAACCCGCCCCCCTGCGCAGCGGCCTGACCACCGGCAGCTGCGCCACCGCCACCAGCCTCGCCGCCGCGCGGCTGCTGCTCGGCGGCGCCCCGGCGGACGCGGTGCAGATCACCCTGCCCAAAGGCAAGCAGGTGCAGATGCGCCTGGAGTTCTGCCGCTTGACGGGCGACGGCGCCGAAGCCGGCACGATCAAGGACGCCGGCGACGACCCCGACGTGACCCACGGCGCCCTGCTCTACTCGCAGGTGCGGCTGTGCGCCGAACCCGGGATCCGCTTCAACGCCGGCAAAGGGGTCGGCACCGTGACCCGGCCGGGGCTGGTGCTGGCCGTCGGCGAGCCGGCGATCAACCCGGTGCCGCGCAAGATGATCGGCGACCACCTGACCCTGCTCGCCGAAGAGACCGGCTATGGCGGAGGCTTCGAGGTCACCGTCAACGTCGAGGGCGGCGAGGCCCTGGCGCTGAAGACCATGAACCCGCGCCTGGGCATCCTCGGCGGACTGTCGATCCTCGGCACCAGCGGCATCGTCCGGCCGTTCTCCTGTGCGGCCTACATCGCCTCGATCCATCAGGGCATCGACGTCGCCAAGACCAACGGCTACCTGCACATCGCCGCCTGCACCGGCAACGCCAGCGAGGACACCATGCGCCGGGTCTACGGCCTGCCGGAAATCGCCCTGATCGAAATGGGCGACTTCGTCGGCGCGGTGCTCAAGCATCTGCGCAAGGTGCCTGTGGACAAGCTCAGCCTGTGCGGCGGCTTCGGCAAGATCAGCAAACTGGCGGCCGGGCACATGGACCTGCACTCGCGCCATTCGAGCATCGACCTGCCGCAACTGGCCGGCTGGGCGGCCGCGGTGGGCGCCGATGCGGCCTTGCAGCAACGCATCCGCGAAGCCAACACCAGCCAGCAGGCGTTGGCGATGGCCAGCGCGGCGGGCATCGCCCTCGGCGACGAGGTCTGCCGCCATGCGCTGGCGTTCGCCCGCAGCGTGGTGCCGGCGCAGGTGCAGGTCGAAGTGTTCGCGATCGACCGCCAGGGCGGCATCGTCGGCCATGCGGGAGCGTTTCGATGAAGCGGATCCTGTTGCTCGGCGGCGTCACCGAAGCGCTGGCCATCGCCCGTACCTTGGGGCCGGCACATATCTACAGCCTGGCCGGCATCGGCCGCGTGCCGACCGACCTGACCTGCCGGGTGCGCACCGGCGGCTACGGCGGCGCCGAAGGCCTGGCGCAGTTCATCCGCGACGAGGGCATCGGCCTGCTGCTCGACGCCACCCACCCCTACGCCGCACAGATCAGCCACAACGCGGCGAGCGCTGCGCAACGGTCGGGCATCCCCTGCTGGGCCCTGCGCCGTCCCGCGTGGCAAGCCGAGCCCGGCGACGACTGGCGCGAAATCGCCGACTGGACCGAGCTGGTCAAGGCGCTCGAACCCTTCCGCCGCCCGCTGTTCACCCTGGGCCGCGAACCCTTGCAGCACCTGGACGAAATCCCCGCGCACCAGTTCTGGACGCTACGCGCCCTCGACGTCTACCCCGGCAACGAACGCTGCGAAGTCATCGGCGCCCGTGGACCGTTCCTGATCGAGGACGAACGGGCGCTGTTCGAACGGCGACAGATCGACGTGCTGATCAGCAAGAACAGCGGCAGCGCGGCGACCGAGCCGAAGCTTGCGGTGGCGCGGGAGCGTGGGGTGCCGGTGATTGTGTTGGGGCGGCCGGTGTTGCCGGAGGTGGATCGGGTGTTTTGGAGTACGTCTGAAGTCCTTGAAGCCCTGACGATGTCAGACTTTTCCTAATTTCAAACTCAGCGGCGATTTTCCCCGCAAATTTTGGGGACGCAGCCGACTGTTATTCACGACCTCCTCACTCCAATACTTCGTTTCCTTCAATCCAGACAATCAGGCGGCCAGAAAATACGGCTTGCCTGCCTGTATCCCAAGGAATACGATCCCGACATGATCGCCTTTGAACGATCCCGTATTTTTTCCGAATGGCTCGATTCCCTAAAAGACATCACCGGTAAAGGCCGAATCCTCTCCAGGCTCAGGGCGGCCGAACTGGGCAACTTTGGCGATTGCAGGTTCGTCGGTGACACCGTTTATGAAATGCGCGTTCATTGCGGCCCCGGTTACAGGGTGTACTTCACACGTCGAGGGGAAGTGATTTACCTGCTGCTGATAGGGGGCGACAAATCGACACAAAGGCGAGATATCAAACACGCCGTGCAGATGGCACATGGCATCGGTAATGAGGAGTAAGCCATGACCGAAGAGTTCACCCGTTTTGACGCTGCCGAGTACCTCAAAACCCCTGAGGACATGGCGGCCTATCTGGATGCCTGTTTTGACGAAGATGCCGGTGACGGGGTCCTGATACGCGCGGCGCTCAATGACATCGCCCGCGCCCAAGGCATGACCCAGGTCGCGCGGGACGCAGGTCTTGGTCGTGAGAGCCTGTACAAAGCGCTGAGCAGCACTGGCAATCCTGAATTCGCAACTATCATGAAAGTCATGAAGGCATTGGGTTTGAGATTGCATGCCGTAGCGCTGTAAGCATGCTGCGACACCAAACCGCACGACGCTTTTTTACTTATCGGCCCTGATCAGGCTAAATAGCCGCGCCTGATCGCCCACCCGACGGATCCGTCCCATGAACCGACACCGGCTTGCCATTGCCTGGATCGCCTGCTTCGCAGTGCTGTTCAACATGCTCGCCATGCCGTTGACGGGTTCGATGGCCCAGGCGGCGCAGTCGCCGGCCGAACAGTTGCTGTGGAGCAGCTTCTGCACCGGCAGCGGGACGAAGATGGTGGCGGTGTCCATCGGCACCGTCGACCAGAAGGCCCCCCAGGGCGGCGACGACCACTCCACCATGCAGCATTGCTGGTGCTGTTCAGGCGCAGCGCCGGTGCTGGCGTTGCCCGGGCATTCGCCGCAGCTGTATTTCGCCCGCTACGAAAGCAACCGCAGCGTGGCGCCCGTCACGATGCAAGCACCGACGCCGCGCCAGCAATGGCCCGACCTCAATCCCCGCGCCTCCCCTCTGGCTTGATTTGTTGCCGCATTTGACCTGCGTTTCAAATCGATCTGGAGAACCGTCATGTTGAACAAACTCATCGTCCTGGCCGCGTTGCTGTTGCCTGCCTGCTTCGCCCATGCCCACGAATACAAGGCCGGCGAGCTGGAAATCGCCCACCCGTGGTCGCAGGAGCTGCCGCCCAACGCCCCGACCGTCGCCGCCTATTTCGTGATCCACAATGCCGGCAAGAGCGACGACCGCCTGCTCGGCGTCGATTCCCCGATCGCCCCCAAGGCCGAACTGCACGAGCATGTGATGCAGGGCGACCTGATGAAGATGCAGCAGGTGCCGAACGTGGCGATCCCCGCCGGCGGCAACGTGACCTTCGCGCCGATGGCGTACCACGTGATGCTGATGAACCCCAGCGACCGCAGCCTGCTCAGCGACGGCAAGCGCTTCCCGCTGACCCTGCACTTCGAGAAGGCCGGTGACGTGACCGTCGAAGTCGCCGTGCAGAAGGAAGCGCCGCAGGCCATGCCGGCCCACGCGCACGCCCAGTAACCGCAACGGCAGACGCCGGCCATGCGCCCGCTGAGCGCCAGGCCCTCCCTGCAACGCCGTCAGGCCAGAGACCTGACACGCGGCAGCTGGATCGCCCTGTTCGCCATGTTGATGATCTTCATCGGCCCGCTGGTTTCCCAGTCGATGCCGATGGACTCGCACGCCTCCATGAACATGCCGATGGGCATGGAGATGGACATGCCGGGCATGGATCACGCCGCGCCGGACGCGCAACCGGCCGCCGAACACTGCCCGCCGCAATCGTCCCGCCATGTGATGTGGGAAAAGTGCGGCTACTGCAGCCTGCTGTTCAACTGCCCGGCGCTGACCGGCGGCGGCAGCTTCGCCACGTTCAGCGTCCCGCCCGTCAATACGTACACATCGCCCTCCCCACGCCTGGGCCACCCCCGGCAGACCTTCTTCCCCGGCGCCCGCACCCGCGCCCCGCCCGTCGCAGCGTAGACACCCACCTCTGATTGCACACGGTCAAGAAGACAGCCCCAGGCTGCCGGCCGTGTCGTTTACGACTGTTTGATGGAAATTGTCATGTCCAGGTTTTCCGCTGTCCCGCGTTTGAGCCCTGCCCGAACGTCCTTTGCCCTGACCGAATCCCGCGTTCGCTTCAGGCACGCCACCGCCGTCCTTTGCGGCGTCCTGCTGTCCCCGCTGGCATTGGCCGATGAACACGCCGGCCATGGCGCCGCCAGTGAAGAACTGAGCCCGACGGTGATCACCGCCCTGGCCCCGAGCTCGCCGCTGACCGTCGTCACCAACCCCAAGGATCCGCGCCAACCGGTGCCGGCCAGCGACGGCGGCGACTACCTCAAGACCATCCCCGGCTTCGCCCTGGTGCGCAACGGCGGCACCAACGGCGACCCGGTGCTGCGCGGCATGTTCGGCTCGCGCCTGAACATCCTCACCAACGGCAGCGTGATGCTCGGCGCCTGCCCCGGCCGGATGGACGCGCCGACCTCGTACATCTCGCCCGAGACCTACGACAAGCTCACCGTGATCAAGGGCCCGCAGACCGTGCTCTACGGCCCCGGCGCCTCGGCCGGCACGATCCTGTTCGACCGCGAGCCGGAGCGCTTCGGCGAGCTCGGCACCCGGGTCAACGCCAGCGTGCTGGCGGGCTCCAACGGGCGCTTCGACAAAGTGGTGGATGCCGCCGCCGGCGGCTCGCTGGGCTACGTGCGGGTGGTCGGCAACACTGCCCATTCCGACGACTACCGCGACGGCAACAACGACACCGTCGCCTCGCGCTACGACAAGTGGAACGGCGATGTGGCGCTGGGCTGGACGCCGGACGCCGACACCCTGCTGGAACTGACCGCCGGCCGCGGCGACGGCGAAGCGCGCTACGCCGGGCGCGGCATGGACGGCTCGC
Organism: Pseudomonas sp. NPDC089534; assembly: GCF_044749305.1. Taxonomy (NCBI): domain Bacteria; kingdom Pseudomonadati; phylum Pseudomonadota; class Gammaproteobacteria; order Pseudomonadales; family Pseudomonadaceae; genus Pseudomonas; species Pseudomonas sp. NPDC089534. The sequence goes on from NZ_JBIVHR010000019.1 coordinate 27,675, forward strand.
AGTTCCTGCGCGAAAGCCTGGGCCTGCGCTTCGAAAAATCCAACATCACCGACGTGCTGGAGAAACTGGAGGCGCAGGTCTACTACAACTACGCCGACCATGTGATGGACAACTACACCCTGCGCACGCCGTCCGGCACCGGGATGATGGCCGGGCCGATGGCCTCCAACGTCGACCGGCGCACCCTCGGCGCACGGATCAAGGCGACCTGGCGCTGGGCCGACATCCAGTTGGTCACCGGCCTCGACGCGCAGACCGACGAGCACCGCCAGCGCGCCGCCATGGGCATCGACGCCTACAAGGATGTGCCGCGCAACAAGGACGCCGATTTCCACAACTACGGCGTGTTCAGCGAACTGACCTGGTACGCCGCCGACCGCGACCGGCTGATCACCGGCGCCCGGGTGGACCGCGCCTCGGCCAAGGATTACCGCCAGCGCATCGGCTCGGGCATGATGTCCCGCCCCAACCCGACCGCCGACGACACCCGCGCCGACACCCTGCCCAGCGGCTTCGTGCGTTACGAGCATGACCTGGCCGACTCCCCGGCCACGCTGTATGCGGGCCTGGGCCACGCCCAGCGCTTCCCGGATTACTGGGAGCTGTTCTCGCCCAAGTCCGGCCCTGCCGGTTCGCTGAACGCGTTCGACTCGATCAAACCGGAAAAGACCACCCAGCTCGACTTCGGCGTGAACTACAAGAGCGCCGACCTCGACGCCTGGGCCTCGGGCTACATCGGCCAGGTGCGCGACTACATCCTGTTCGACTACACGGGCATGGCCTCCCGCGCCGAGAACATCGACGCCCGGATCATGGGCGGCGAGCTCGGGGCCGCCTACCGGCTCACCGAGCGCTGGAAAGCCGACGCGACCCTGGCCTACGCCTGGGGCAAGAACAGCAGCGACGGCACGGCGCTGCCGCAGATGCCGCCGCTGGACGCGCGCTTCGGCCTGACCTACAGCGAAGACGACTGGAGCGCCGGCGCCCTGTGGCGGGTGGTGGCCGCGCAAAACCGCATCGACCAGAACAAAGGCAACGTGGTCGGCAAGGACTACGGCAAGAGTTCGGGCTTCGGCGTGTTCTCGCTCAACGGTGCCTATCGGATCAACCGGCACTGGAAGGTCAGCACCGGCGTCGACAACCTGTTCGGCAAGGCTTACGCCGAACACCTGAACCTGGCGGGCAACGCCGGGTTCGGCTTTCCGGCCAACGACCCGCAAGCGATCAAGGAGCCGGGGCGCACGCTCTGGACCAAGGTGGACATGAGTTTCTGACCCCCTTGTAGGAGCGAGCCTGCTCGCGAGGGGACGTCACAGGTGACATCGATGTCGCCTGATGCGGCGCTTTCGCGAGCAGGCTCGCTCCCACAGTGACCACGGTTCAACCGATACAGAACAACTAAAAGATCCAAGCCAAGCGGAGCACACGTGATGAAACAGCCCAAACCGAACTTCTACAACCTGGCCTGGCGCTGGCATTTCTATGCCGGTCTGTTCGTCGCGCCATTCATGGTGATGCTGGCCCTGACCGGCATCATCTATCTCTTCAAGCCGCAGCTCGACTCGCTGATGTACGGCAGTCTGCTCAACGTCCCGGCCGGGCACCACACCGTGCCGGCCGACGACCTGCTGCAAAGGGTCAAGAACGCTTACCCGCAGGGCCAGGTCACCCAGTACCTGCCGCCGGCGTCCGCCGGACGCAGCGCGCAGTTCGTGGTGAAGGACGCCGGCCACGAGCTGAACGTGTTCGTCGACCCGTACCACGGCGACATCCTCGGCGAGCAGGACGCCAAGCAGAACCTGCAGGCCGTCGCCCGGGCGATCCACGGCGAACTGATGATCGGCACCGTCGGCGACCGGCTCATCGAGCTCGCCGCCGGCTGGGGCGTGGTGCTGGTGGTGTCCGGGGTGTTCCTGTGGTGGCCGCGGGGCCAGGCCGCCGGGATCCTGTGGCCGCGCCTGAGCAGCCGTGGCCGGGTGCTGTGGCGCGACCTGCACGCGGTCACCGGGTTCTGGGGCGCCGCGCTGCTGCTGGTGATGCTGCTCAGCGGCATGACCTGGACCGGCTTCTGGGGCAAGCAGTACGCCCAGGTGTGGAACGTGTTCCCGGCGGCGATGTGGGACAACGTGCCGACCTCCGACGTCGAGGCCCGCAGCCTCAACACGGCCGCCCGCCAGACCGTGCCGTGGGCCATGGAGAACACGCCGATGCCGATGTCCGGCGACCACGCCGAACACATGGCCCATGGCGGCATGCAGCACAGCCCGGCGGCCCCGGCCGTCAGCCTGCAAGCAGTGCAGGACATCGCCACGCAACGCAATGTCGAGCCGGGCTACAGCATCACCCTGCCGACCACCGCCACCGGCGTGTTCACCGTCGCCGTGTTCGCCGACGACCCGCGCAACGACGCCACCCTGCACATCGACCAGTACACCGGCAAGGTGCTCGCCGACGTGCGCTTCGAGCACTACGGCGCCGTCGCCCGGGCCACGGAGATCGGCGTGATGCTGCACGAAGGCAAGATGTTCGGCGCCTTCAACCAGATCGTCGTGCTGCTGATCTGCCTGATGATCCTGCTCAGCGCGGTCAGCGGCGTGGTGATCTGGTGGAAGCGCCGCCCGCAGGGCAAGTTCGGCGTCCCGCCGCTGCGTCACGACCTGCCGAAATGGAAGACCGGGGTGGCGATCATGCTGGCGCTGGGCGTGGCATTCCCGCTGGTGGGGGCTTCGCTGGTGGTGGTGGGGCTGCTGGACTGGCTGTTGCTGGCGCGACTTGGCCGCAGGGCCTACGCCAACTGACCATCAGCGCCGGCGCAGGCATCGGTGGGTGCCTGCGCCGGCGGTTGCCTCAGCACTGGCCGACCTTGAGCACGCCGTTGCAGTTGCTCAACTGCGGCACTTGCGTGACATCCAGTTGGAGTCGCTGATCGGAGAGCTGTCCATCACTTTTCTCGCACCAGACCCTGATCTTGCAGGTTCGGAACCCGTCGTTCTCCGATTGGGGAACCGCAACCCCTCCATAGTTGCTCTGGCTGATGGATTTGCATGATTTGTAAGCCGTGTTTTGATACCAAGCCTCGTTGCAATCGGGAAACTCACTGCTCGCCAACAAAACGCTGCCGGAACCGACTAAGGCCGCCGCTGCGAGAATGACGCCTGCGATCGTTTTCATGATGTCGCTCCTGATGTCTTCGACACTCGGACACTACGTCACGAACGATTTTTCGCACCTATAAGAGCTGACAGTTTTTTATCACCGTTCGCAATGACCTCCCTGCCGATCCGGAAAACAACCCATAAGCCACGGCAACCTGACCAACCTGTGTTTTCCTCATGATCATCATGAATCAGGCGAGATGCGTGATTTAGACGCTTCTATACACTTTCGGGGCTTAGCCCCCCGGACATTTTAGTGTTACTGTATAACGCTAATTGACCGCTTTGCCCGCCGTCGAAGGACGGCGGGCTTTCTTTTGAAGAAGCGATTTGAAGCTCAGATGAACAAGTACCTCCTGTCCGGCCTTTGCCTGTTCGCGGCGAACGGCGCCCACGCCGACGCCCCGCCGCTGACGCTGCCCACCGGCACCATCACCGCGCCAGCGGTGGATGACGACGCCGTCAGCCTCGCCACCGCGACCGGCGCCGGCTCGCGCCTGAACCTCAGCGCCCTGGAGACCCCGGCCAGCACCGAAAGCCTGACCGGCGAGCGGATCCGCGCCCGTGGCGACCGCAGCGTGCAGGACGCCGTGTCGCGCAGCACCGGCATCAGCCGCACCGGCACCCCCGGCGACGGCGGCACCTCGTTGCAGGCCCGCGGCTTCACCGGGCAGAGCTCGGTGATGCAGCTGTATGACGGCAACCGCATGTACACCGGCATGGGCACCGTGACGTTCCCGGTCGATACGTGGTCGGTGGAGCGCGTCGACGTGCTGCGCGGCCCGGCCTCGGTGCTGTACGGCGAAGGCGCCACGGGCGCGGTGGTCAACACGATTCCGAAGAAGCCCTTCGAGGGCGAGATCGAAAACCGCCTGCGCGTCGGCTACGGCTCCTTCGACACCCAGCAGCAGGCGCTCGACAGCGGCGGCTCGCTGAGCGACACCCTGAGCTACCGCCTGAACCTCAACCGCCTGCGCAGCAACGGCTGGATCGACCGCGGCGACTCGTCCGGCGACTTCGTCAGCGCCGCCCTGCGCTGGCAGGCCCGCGACGACCTGACCTTCACCCTGGCCCACGACTACGGCGACCAGCGCCCGCAGAACTATTTCGGCACCCCGCTGATCGACGGCCGTCTGAAGGACAGCCTGCGCAACAAGAACTACAACGTGCGCGACGACAAACAGCACTACAACGACCAGTGGACGCGCTTGACCAGCGACTGGCAGATCAACGACTCGGTCAGCGCCAGCAACGAACTCTATTACCTCAAGGCCCGACGCCGCTGGCAGAACGCCGAGAACTACAACTTCGACCGCGACAGCGGGCAGCTGAGCCGCAGCGGCTACTTCGGCATCGGCCACAAGCAGGAGCAGGTCGGCGACCGCCAGACCTTCACCTTCAGGCACTCGCTGTTCGGCCTCGACAGCCAGACCGTCACCGGCGTCGACTACAACCGCATCCGCTTCCGGCTCGACAGCAACTCGCCGTTCAACGATGTGTTGCCGGACGGCCAGCCGCTGGACCTGTACCGTCCGCAGCCAGGCTATTTCGAGAGCGCCGACCCTTACCGCGGCCAGTTCCGCAGCACCACGAAGCAAATGTCGGCGTTCGCCGAAAACCGCACGCAACTGAGCGAGCGCTGGTCGCTGGTGACCGGGGTGCGCCGCGACTACGTGCACGTGGACCGCGACAACCTGGTCAACGACAGCCGCAGCGACAAGACCCTGACCGGCAACAACTGGAAGGCCGGGCTGGTGTTCGCCCTGACGCCGCAGACGTCGTTCTATGGCCAGGTGGCGACCAGCACCGACGGCGTCGGCGGGCTGATTTCCCTGAGCCCGAGCCAGCAGCAGTACGACCTGGCCACCGCCCGGCAGACCGAGATCGGCATGAAGCAGCTGTTCTGGGACGACCGCGGCGAATTCACCCTGGCGGCCTACCGCATCGTGAAAAAGAAACTGCTGACCGACGATCCGGGCAATCCGACGCTCAAGCAGCAGGTCGGGCAGCAATCGTCGAACGGCCTGGAGGCCAGCCTCGATCTGCAATTGCCGAACGCCTGGCAACTGCAAGCCAACGCCGCCATCGTCAAGGCCAAGTACGACGATTTCGAAGAGGTGGTCGGCGGCGTACCGGTGTCGCGCAATGGCAATCGTCCGGTGGACGTGCCACGGCGCACGGCGAATCTGTGGCTGAGCAAAGCCATTACGGATGACGTGAAAGCCGGCGCCGGCGTGCGTTATGTCGATGCGCGCTACGCCGACATGGCCAACCGCAACGAGCTGCCGAGCTACACCGTGGTCGATGCGACGCTGTCGTGGAAAGCGCTGCGCAATACGACGCTGGGGTTGCAGGTGAACAATCTGTTTGACCGGCAGTACGCGCAAAGCCAATACAATGAGGGCCAGCAGTGGATTCTGGGTGAGCCTCGTTCGTTCTTTGTCACGGCTGATTACACCTTCTAGAACAGGAACGAAATGACCTCACTGTCCCTCACCGATCTTGCCTGGACACCTCTGGGCCACGGCCACTGCCATCACCAGTTCCAGCTGCGTGACGCCTCGTTGCAAGTGGCCGCCGGTGAGTTCGTCGGGCTGATCGGGCCCAACGGCAGCGGCAAGACCAGCCTGTTGCGTTGCGCCTACCGTTTCAGTCAGCCGGAGCACGGTGAGGTCAAACTCGATCACCACAACGTCTGGAAGCAATCCTCGCGCTGGTGCGCCCAACGCATCGCCGTGGTCTTGCAGGAATTCCCCGATGCCTTCGGCCTGACCGTCGAAGAAGTGGTCGCCATGGGCCGCACGCCGCACAAGGGCCTGTTCGACGGCGACACGCTGGAAGACCGTCACCTCGCCACTCAGGCGCTGCAATCGGTGGGGCTCGACGGCTTCGAAGATCACGCGTTCGCCACACTGTCCGGCGGTGAAAAACAACGGGTGATCCTGGCCCGCGCCCTGACCCAGCAACCGCAGCTGCTGATCCTCGACGAGCCGACCAACCACCTCGACCCGCGCTACCAGCTGGAGCTGCTGCAACTGGTCAAGCGGCTGCGCATCGGCACCCTGGCCAGCATCCACGACCTCAACCTGGCGGCCGCCTTCTGCGACCGCCTCTACGTGCTCGACCGCGGCCGCATCGTCGCCAGCGGCACACCGCACGACGTGCTCACCGCCGAACTGCTGCGCGACGTCTTCGGCGTCGACGCCTTGATCGACCCCCATCCCCTCCACGGCTACCCGCGAATCACCTGGATTACCCGACCATGACCGTCCGTTCCCTGCTGTGCGCCGCCCTGCTGCTGGGCAGCGCCCACGCCGCCGCCCAAGCCACGCAATACCCGTTGACCGTCCACAGCTGCAACCGCGACGTGACGTTCAAGCAGGCGCCGAAGCACGCGCTCAGCCACGACATCAACATGACCCAGATGATGCTCGCCCTCGGCCTCAAGCCGCGGATGGCCGGCTACAGCGGCGTCAGCGGCTGGAAGGCGGTGACGCCCGACATGCAGTCGATGCTCGACGGCCTGCCGGAACTGGCGGCCAAGTACCCGTCGGTGGAAACCCTGCTAGACGCCAACGTCGACTTCCTCTTCGCCGGCTGGGACTACGGGATGCGCGTGGGCGGCGACCTCACCCCGCAGACCTTGCAGCCGCTGGGCATCAACGTCTACGAGCTGACCGAGTCCTGCGCCTTCGTGATGAAGCGCCCGGCCGCGACGCTGGACGACACCTACACCGACCTGCGCAACCTGGGCCGGATCTTCGACGTGCAGGACCGCGCCGAGACATTGATCGCCGGCATGCAGGCGCAGGTCGCCGAGATCCGCAAGGACCTGCCCGCCGACAAGCCCCGGGTGTTCCTGTACGACAGCGGCGAGGACCGCGCCATGACCTCCGGCCGCCTCGGCATGCCCCAGGCGCTGATCGACGCCGCCGGCGGGCGCAACGTTCTCGATGACGTCGAAGCGAGCTGGACCCGGGTCAACTGGGAAACCGTGGTCGAGCGCAATCCGCAGGTGATCGTGATCGTCGACTACAGCGAGATCAGCGCCGACCAGAAGATCGAATTCCTGCTCAACAACAAGGCCCTGCAATCGGTGGACGCCATCAAGAACCGGCGCTTCATCGTCATCCCGTATGTGCAGGCCACGCCGGGGATCGACAACGTGCTGGCGGTGGAGACCCTGGCCAAAGGGTTCCACGGCGAATGAGCGACCGTCGCTACGCCCTGCTGCTGACCGCGCTGGGCGCCGTGCTGCTGGTGTCGTGCGTGGTGTCGCTGGGGGCGGGACCGGCGCGGGTGCCGGTGGACGTGGTGTGGCGGATCCTGCTGCACAAGCTGTTCGCCGTCGGCGTGCCCGACTGGAGCGCCGGCCAGGAACACATCGTCTGGCTGATCCGGGTGCCGCGCATGCTGCTCGGCGCCCTGGTCGGCGCCGGGCTGGCGCTGATCGGCGCGGTGCTGCAGGCGGTGACGCGCAACCCGCTGGCCGACCCGCACCTGCTCGGCGTCACGTCCGGTGCGACCCTGGGCGCGGTGATCGTCGTGCTGCACGTCGGCGAGATCGCCGGGCTGCTGACCCTGCCGGCGGCCGCGTTCATCGGCGCGCTGCTGAGCATGCTGGCGGTGCTGGCCATCGCCAGCCGGCACGGCCGGCTCGACAGCGACCGCTTGCTGCTGTGCGGCGTGGCGGTGTCGTTCGTGATGATGGCGATCGCCAACCTGCTGCTGTTCATGGGCGACCACCGCGCCAGTTCCGCGGTGATGTTCTGGATGCTCGGCGGCCTCGGCCTGGCCCGCTGGGAACTGCTCACGGTGCCAGCCCTCAGCGTGTTGCTCGGGCTCGCCTTGCTGCTGGGCATGGCGCGTGCGCTGAACGCGCTGATGGCCGGCGAGCAGACCGCCGTCACCCTCGGCCTGAACGCCCGCGCGGTGCGCCTGCGGGTGTTCGTCATCGCCTCGCTGATGACCGGCGTGCTGGTGTCCATCAGCGGTTCCATCGGTTTTGTCGGCCTGATGGTGCCGCACATCGCCAGGCGCCTGGTCGGCGCCGAGCACCGCCGTCTGCTGCCGGCGTGCGCGCTGCTGGGCAGCGTGTTCCTGGTCTGGGTCGATGTCGCGGCGCGCACCCTGATCGCCCCCGAAGACCTGCCCATCGGCGTGGCCACCGCCGCCATCGGCGGGCTGTTCTTCATCGGCCTGATGCGCCGCCGCTGATCCGGCGCAGACCCAACCTGCGGGCCCGGGCCTGTTCGCGAATGCGGTGAGCCACTCAACGACGATGTTGGCTGGCACGGCCCCTTCGCGAGCAGGCTCGCGCCTGCATTGGACGGTGCCGCTGGTGAAACCGGCGCCCCGATCTGGCGCACGCGCGTGCACCGCGGCATGCAATCCGTCCTCTCATGGTGCGCTGCGCAATGCGGCAACCGCTCTAAACCGGTATTTCCCTGCCCGCTCCCGACCGGGCACAGCCCTTGCAAAACCCCTCCGGTCGTCCGCCTCTGCCAACCCAGAAAATTCGAACGTTCATGGAGATCGCACAATGAAGCGTCGCAGTTTGATCAAGGCTTTCACACTCTCGGCAAGCATTGCCGCGATGGGCATGACCTGGACGGCCCAGGCCGCCGAGACCATCAAGGTCGGGATTCTGCATTCGTTGTCCGGCACCATGGCGATCTCCGAGACGTCCCTCAAGGACATGGCCCTGATGACCATCGACGAGATCAACGCCAAGGGCGGCGTCAACGGCAAGCTGCTGGAGCCGGTGGTGGTGGATCCGGCGTCGAACTGGCCGCTGTTCGCCGAGAAGGGCCGGCAGCTGCTGACCCAGGACAAGGTGGCGGTGGTGTTCGGCTGCTGGACCTCGGTGTCGCGCAAATCGGTGCTGCCGGTGTTCGAGGAACTCAACGGCCTGCTGTTCTACCCGGTGCAGTACGAAGGCGAGGAAATGTCGCCGAACGTGTTCTACACCGGCGCCGCGCCCAACCAGCAGGCGATCCCGGCGGTCGAGTACCTGATGAGCGAGGACGGCGGCGGCGCCAAGCGCTTCTTCCTGCTCGGCACCGACTACGTCTATCCGCGCACCACCAACAAGATCCTGCGTGCGTTCCTGCATTCCAAGGGCGTGGCCGACAAGGACATCGAAGAGGTCTACACCCCGTTCGGCCACAGCGACTACCAGACCATCGTGGCCAACATCAAAAAGTTCTCGGCCGACGGCAAGACCGCCGTCGTCTCCACGGTCAACGGCGACTCCAACGTGCCGTTCTACAAGGAACTGGCCAACCAGGGCCTGAAGGCCACCGACGTGCCGGTGGTGGCGTTCTCGGTGGGCGAGGAAGAACTGCGCGGCATCGACACCAAGCCGCTGGTGGGCAACCTCGCGGCGTGGAACTACTTCGAGTCGGTGGAGAACCCGGTGAACAAGCAGTTCGTCGACGACTGGAAGGCCTACGCGAAGAAACACAACCTGCCGGGCGCCGACAAGGCCGTGACCAACGACCCGATGGAGGCCACCTACGTCGGCATCCACCTGTGGGCCCAGGCGGTGGAGAAAGCCAAGTCCACCGACGTCGACAAGGTCCGCGAGGCGCTCGCCGGCCAGACCTTCGCCGCGCCGTCGGGCTACACCCTGACCATGGACAAGACCAACCACCACCTGCACAAGCCGGTGATGATCGGCGAGATCCAGCCGGACGGTCAGTTCAACGTGGTCTGGCAGACCGAAGGCCCGGTCCGCGCCCAGCCGTGGAGCCCGTTCATCCCCGGCAACGACAAGAAGCCGGAGTATGCGGTGAAGAGCAACTGACCCCTTGAACGTCAGGCTTGGGCACAACGCTTGAGCCTGACACCGATCCTGTGGGAGCTGGCTTGCCAGCGATGGCATCACCTCGGTTCGCCAGGTGCACCGAGTCGCCTGCATCGCTGGCAAGCCAGCTCCCACACAATCCAAGCAAGGCGCCTCTCTATGCCCACTGCCCTTATCCGCTTGATCCTGGCCGTCGCACTTTTGCTGCCGATGGCCACCCACGCCGGGGATGCCGAAGACTTCGTCGCCGCCAACCCCGCGCAACAGGCCAAACTGCTGGAAGCCTGGGCCGCGCAGCCCGATCCGGCCCGCCTCGAATTGCTCGGCGCGCTGCAACAGGGCGAACTGACCGTCGACGGCCAAGCCAAGACCCTGCGCCTGAACAACCGCCTGCGCGGCCTGACCGACACCGCCCTGGCCAGCCATCAGTTGCTCGCCGCCGACGCGAAGATCCGCCTGGCCGCTGCGCAGCAATTGCAGAAGAGCGCCAAACCCGCCCAACTGAAATTCCTCGACCGGCAACTGGCCGGCGAAACCGATGAGCACGTCCACGCCGCCCTGAGCCTGGCGCTGGCCAACCTGCAACTGGCGGACGCCGACCCGGCGGTGCGCCTGGCCGCCGTGCGCCTGCTCGGCGAGACCGGCGACCCGCTGGCCCGCACGCGCCTCGAAGGTGTGCTCGAACCCGGCGCCGAAACCGACGCCGGCGTTCGCACGGCGGCCGAAACCAGCCTCGGCCAGGTCAAGCGCAAGCTGCTGGTGGGCGATGTGCTCGGCCAGGCGTTCAGCGGCCTGTCCCTGGGTTCGATCCTGCTGCTGGCGGCGCTGGGCCTGGCGATCACCTTCGGCCTGCTCGGCGTGATCAACATGGCCCACGGCGAAATGCTGATGCTCGGCGCCTACTCGACCTACGTGGTGCAACTGCTGATCCAGCGCCACGCGCCGCAGGCCCTCGAACTCTATCCGCTGATCGCGCTGCCGGTGGCGTTCTTTGTCACCGCCGCCATCGGCATGGCCCTGGAGCGCACGGTGATCCGCCACCTCTACGGCCGGCCGCTGGAGACCCTGCTCGCCACCTGGGGCATCAGCCTGATGCTGATCCAACTGGTGCGGCTGGCGTTCGGCGCGCAGAACGTCGAGGTGGCCAACCCGGCCTGGCTGTCCGGCGGGATCCAGGTGCTGCCGAACCTGGTGCTGCCCTACAGCCGCATTGTGATCATCGGCTTCGCGCTGTTCGTGGTGGCGCTGACCTGGCTGCTGCTGAACAAGACGCGCCTGGGCCTGAACGTGCGCGCCGTCACCCAGAACCGCAGCATGGCCGCCTGCTGCGGCGTGCCCACCGGGCGGGTCGACATGCTCGCCTTCGGCCTGGGCTCGGGCATCGCCGGCCTCGGCGGCGTGGCGCTGAGCCAGATCGGCAACGTCGGGCCGGACCTGGGCCAGGGCTACATCATCGACTCGTTCCTGGTGGTGGTGCTCGGCGGCGTCGGCCAATTGGCCGGCAGCGTGTTCGCCGCCTTCGGCCTCGGCGTGGCCAACAAACTGCTCGAACCGCAGATCGGTGCGGTGCTGGGCAAGATCCTGATCCTCGCGCTGATCATTCTGTTCATTCAGAAACGTCCGCAAGGCCTCTTCGCTCTCAAGGGACGGGTGATCGACTGATGAACCAGCCACTGCTGCTCACGGCCACGCAAAAGGCCGGCCCCACCCTCACGGCCGCTGTCGGCGTGACGGTCTTCGCCCTGCTGATCGCCTTGCCGCTGCTGTCGCTGCTGCCGGCCGACAGCGCGCTGCACGTCTCGGCCTACACCCTGACGCTGGTCGGCAAGATCCTCTGCTACGCCATCGTCGCCCTGGCGCTGGACCTGGTCTGGGGCTACGCCGGCCTGCTGTCCCTGGGCCACGGCCTGTTCTTCGCCCTCGGCGGCTACGCCATGGGCATGTACCTGATGCGCCAGGCCGCCGGGGACGGCTTGCCGGCGTTCATGACGTTCCTGTCGTGGAACGAACTGCCCTGGTACTGGAGCGGCACCGACCACTTCCTCTGGGCCCTGTGCCTGGTGGTGCTGGCGCCGGGGCTGCTGGCGCTGGCGTTCGGCTTCTTCGCCTTCCGCTCGCGGATCAAGGGCGTGTACTTCTCGATCATGACCCAGGCCCTGACCTTCGCCGGCATGCTCCTGTTTTTCCGCAACGAGACCGGGTTCGGCGGCAACAACGGCTTCACCAACTTCCGCACGATCCTGGGCTTCGGCATCACCGAGCCCGGCACCCGCGCAGCGCTGTTCCTGGCCACGGTGCTGTTGCTGGCGGCGAGCCTGTTCATCGGCTGGCGCCTGGCCCGGAGCAAGTTCGGCCGGGTGCTGACCGCCCTGCGCGATGCGGAGAACCGCCTGATGTTCTGCGGCTACGACCCGCGCGGCTTCAAGCTGTTCGTGTGGGTGCTGAGCGCCGTGCTGTGCGGACTGGCCGGCGCGCTGTACGTGCCGCAGGTGGGGATCATCAACCCGAGCGAAATGTCGCCGACCAACTCCATCGAAGCCGCCGTCTGGGTCGCCCTCGGCGGGCGCGGCACCCTGGTCGGCCCGCTGCTCGGCGCCGGCGTGGTCAACGGCATGAAGAGCTGGTTCACCGTGGCCTTCCCCGAATACTGGCTGTTCTTCCTCGGCGCGCTGTTCATCGGCGTGACCCTGTACCTGCCCAAAGGCGTGATCGGCCTGCTGAAAAGACGAGGTGAGCCATGAGAGTGACCGCAAGCGCCGAGTTCATGCTCGAACCGGCCTTCTTCCCGCCGCTGGAACCGAACCGCGACGCCGGCACCAGCCGCGAGGCGCTCGGCCTCGGCCAACGTGTCGGCCCGGGGCTCGACACCCGCCACGGCACGATCCTGACCCTGGAAGACATCAGCGTCAGCTTCGACGGCTTCAAGGCCCTGAACAACCTGAACCTGTACATCGGCGTCGGCGAGCTGCGCTGCATCATCGGCCCCAACGGCGCGGGCAAGACGACGCTGATGGACGTCATCACCGGCAAGACCCGCCCCACCCACGGCAAGGCCTGGTTCGGCGAAACCCTGAACCTTGCGCAGATGAGCGAGGTGCGGATCGCCCAGGCCGGCATCGGCCGCAAGTTCCAGAAGCCCACGGTGTTCGAGGCCTTGAGCGTGTTCGAGAACCTGGAGCTGGCGCAGAAGGCCGACAAGTCGGTGTGGGCCAGCCTGCGTGCGCGCCTGAGCGGCGAGCAGCAGGACCGCATCGCCGAGGTGCTGGAGACCATCCGCCTGACCGCCTCGGTCAACCGTCCGGCGGGCCTGCTGTCCCACGGCCAGAAGCAGTTCCTGGAGATCGGCATGCTGCTGATGCAGGACCCGCAACTGCTGCTGCTCGACGAACCGGTGGCGGGCATGACCGACGCCGAGACCGAGTTCACCGCCGAGCTGTTCAAGTCACTGGCGGGCAAGCATTCGCTGATGGTGGTGGAGCACGACATGGGCTTCGTCGGCGCCATCGCCGACCACGTCACCGTGCTGCACCAGGGCAGCGTGCTGGCCGAAGGGTCGCTGGAGCAGGTGCAGGACAACGAGCGGGTGATCGAGGTGTACCTCGGTCGCTGAAACCGCATGCGCAGAACCTGTAGGAGCGAGCCTGCTCGCGATGACGTCGGCACTCCCGACAGTCGCGGTGACTGACACACCGCCATCGCGAGCAGGCTCGCTCCTACAGGGGGGAGATTCAAGGAGGTTTTGGACATGCTGCAAGTCGACAAGCTGCACCAGTACTACGGCGGTAGCCACATCCTGCGCGGCCTGAGCTTCGAGGCGAAGGTCGGCGAAGTCACCTGCCTGCTCGGGCGCAACGGCGTGGGCAAGACTACGCTGCTCAAGTGCCTGATGGGGCTGTTGCCGGCCAAGGAAGGCACGGTGCACTGGGAAGGCCGGCCGATCACCGCGCACAAGCCGCACCAAAGGGTGCACGCCGGGATCGCCTACGTGCCCCAGGGCCGGGAGATCTTCGGCCGGCTGACCGTGGAGGAAAACCTGCTGATGGGCCTGTCGCGCTTTCCCGGCCGCCAAGCCGGGGAAGTGCCGGGGTTCATCTACGAGCTGTTCCCGGTGCTGCAGCAGATGAAGCAGCGGCGCGGCGGCGACCTGTCCGGCGGCCAGCAGCAACAACTGGCCATCGGCCGCGCCCTGGCCAGCCGTCCGCGCCTGCTGATCCTCGATGAGCCCACCGAAGGCATCCAGCCGTCGGTGATCAAGGAAATCGGCGCGGTGATCAAGCAGCTCGCCGCCCGCGGCGACATGGCGATCCTGCTGGTGGAGCAGTTCTACGACTTCGCCGCCGAACTGGCCGACCAGTACCTGGTGATGTCCCGCGGCGAGATCGTGCAGCAGGGCCGCGGCGAACACATGGAAAGCGAAGGCGTGCGCGGACTGGTCACCATCTGAGGCAACGGTCTAATCTGTAGCCTCCTAACGATAATCACAGAACATGAACTCACCTTTGCCCACTGCCCTGTTCACCCCGAGCTGGCACGCCGAACTGGAGCTGGCCTACGCCCGCTTCGGCGACAGCACCCGCCCGACCCGGCGCCGCCACCTCGGCCCGCTGCGGGTGCAGAAGCACCTGTACGCCGAAGGGCCGGAAGTCTGCCAGCACATCATCGTGCACCCGCCGGGCGGCATCGCCGGCGGTGACCGGCTGAACATCGGCGCCCGCGTCGAACGGGACGCCTGGGCCCAGATCACCAGCCCCGGCGCGGCCAAGTGGTACCGCGCGGCCGGGCCGGCCTTCCAGCGGCTCGACCTGCACGTCGGCCCCGGTGCGACCCTGGAATGGCTGCCCCAGGAAACCATCGTCTACAGCGCCGCCCAGGCCGAGCTCACCACCTCGATCGACCTTGAGGGCGACGCCCGCCTGTTCTACTGGGACGTGGTGGCGCTGGGGCGTCCGGCCGCCGGCGAGCGCTTCGACCGCGGCCATTTCCAGGCGCACCTGGACATCCGCCGCGACGGACGACCGCTCTGGCACGAACGCCAGCGCATCGCCGGCGGCGACGGCCTGCTGGACTCGCCGATCGGGCTGGACGGCCATCCGGTGTTCGCCACGCTGCTGGTCACCGGCGAGATCGACGCCGCACTGCTGGAGCGCTGCCGAGCCCTGAACACTGACGTGCGCGGCGACCTGACCCAACTGCCGGGGTTGCTGGTTGCCCGTTGCCTGGCCGCCGAGGCGCTGCAGGCCCGCGCCTGGCTGATCGGCCTGTGGCGCCTGCTGCGCCCGGCGCTGCTGGGCCGCGAGGCCATGCCGCCGCGGATCTGGAATACCTGAATGACGCTTTCATGGGAGAGCGGGCTTGCCCGCGTATGCGCCGCATCGGGCGTCGGCGAGGCTGGACGCGCCGACGCCCTCGCGAGCAGGCTCGCTCCCGCCGGGATCGGCGCCAGCCGGTCCAATACCTTTTCGAACTGCCCTGACGGATGTCTACGATGGACCTGACCCCACGCGAAAAAGACAAGCTGCTGATCTTCACCGCCGGCCTCGTCGCCGAGCGGCGCCTGGCCCGCGGCGTGAAGCTCAACTACCCCGAAGCCATGGCCTACATTTCCGCCGCGCTGCTCGAAGGCGCCCGCGACGGCCAGACCGTGGCCGACCTGATGCACTACGGCACCACCCTGCTGACCCGCGAGCAAGTGATGGAAGGCATCCCGGAAATGATCCCGGAGATCCAGATCGAAGCGACGTTCCCCGACGGCACCAAACTGGTCACCGTCCACCAACCGATCGTCTGAGGCCGCGCCATGACCTACACCCTGCGCGATGCGCTGCACGCCGACCTGCCGGCGATCCGCGACATCTACAACGACGCCGTGCTCAACACCACGGCCATCTGGAACGAACAGGCGGTCGACCTCGGCAACCGCCAGGCCTGGTTCAGCGCCCGCCAGGCCCAGGCCTACCCGATCCTGGTGATCACCGACGCCGACAACACCGTGCTCGGCTACGCTTCCTTCGGCGACTGGCGGCCGTTCGACGGTTTTCGCCACACCGTCGAGCATTCGGTCTACGTGCGCAGCGACCAGCGCGGCAACGGCCTGGGCCCCAAACTGATGACGGCGCTGATCGAGCGGGCGAAGGCCTGCGGCAAGCACGTGATGGTCGCCGCCATCGAAAGCGGCAACGCGGCGTCGATCCGCCTGCACGAGCGCGCCGGCTTCACCGTCACCGGGCAGATGCCGCAGGTGGGCACCAAGTTCGGCCGCTGGCTCGACCTGACGTTCATGCAACTGACCCTCAATCCCGGCGCGCAGCCACCGGCCGCCCACAAGGAGTGACACCCGATGAACCCCGCCCAACTGCGACGCGTCAATGCCGAAAGTTTTGCGCACTACCGCCAGGGCCTGATCGACCTGCTGCTCGACGCGGTGGGTTACGGCGCCAGCGTCGGCTTCATGGCCGACCTCGACGCCGCGCAGGCCCGTGCCTATTTCGATGAGGTGCAGGACAACGTGAACAAGGGCAGCGCCCTGCTGTGGGTGGTGGTCAAGGACGAACAGGTGCAGGCCAGCGTGCAACTGAGCCTGTGCCAGAAGGCCAACGGCCTGAACCGCGCCGAGGTGCAGAAACTGCTGGTGCGCGAAAACGCCCGCCGGCGCGGCCTCGGCCAACAACTGATGGAGGCCCTGGAACAGGCCGCGCGCCAGCACCGGCGCGGCATGCTGTACCTCGACACCGAGGCCGGCTCGCCCGCGGAGGCGTTCTACAGGGCGCAGGGCTACACCAAGGCCGGGGAGATTCCCGACTACGCCTGCGACCCGAACGGCACCTACCGCCCGACGGCCCTCTACTTCAAGATCCTGCAAGGAGCGAACGGATGATTCCCGGCGAATACCAGATCCGGCCCGGCGACATCGAACTCAACGCCGGCCGCCGCACCCTCCGCCTGACGGTGGCCAACAGCGGCGACCGGCCGATCCAGGTCGGCTCGCACTACCACTTCTTCGAGACCAACGACGCCCTGGCCTTCGACCGCGCCGCCAGCCGCGGCATGCGCCTGAACATCCCGGCCGGCACCGCCGTGCGCTTCGAGCCAGGGCAGAGCCGCGAGGTGGAGCTCGTCGAGCTCGCCGGGCTGCGCCGGGTGTTCGGCTTCGCCGGCAAGGTCATGGGCGACCTCGACTGAGGCCCTGTGGCGAGGGAGCTTGCTCCCGCCCGGGTGCGCAGCGCCCGCAAGCCGGGCATCGCGCAATGGGTGAAGACAATCATCGGCAGGTTTTGGGGCTGCTGCGCAGCCCGACGGGAGCAAGCTCCCTCGCCACAACACATTCGTGCAAGGAACTGGAATGAAGATTTCGCGTCAAGCCTACGCCGACATGTTCGGCCCCACCGTCGGCGACAAGGTGCGCCTGGCCGACACCGACCTGTGGATCGAAGTCGAGCGCGACTTCACCACCTACGGCGAAGAAGTGAAGTTCGGCGGCGGCAAGGTGATCCGCGACGGCCAGGGCCAGAGCCAGCGGCTGGCCGCCGAGGTCGTCGACACCGTGATCACCAACGCGCTGATCGTCGACCACTGGGGCATCGTCAAGGCCGACGTCGGCCTCAAGGACGGGCGCGTCAACGCCATCGGCAAGGCCGGCAACCCGGACATCCAGCCCGGCGTCACCTTCGCCATCGGCGCCGGCACCGAAGTCATCGCCGGCGAAGGCATGATCCTCACCGCCGGCGGCATCGACACCCACATCCATTTCATCTGCCCGCAGCAGATCGAAGAGGCGCTGATGAGCGGCGTCACCACCATGATCGGCGGCGGCACGGGACCGGCCACCGGCACCAACGCCACCACCTGCACCTCGGGGCCGTGGCACCTGGCGCGGATGCTCCAGGCCGCCGACGCGTTCCCGATGAACATCGGCCTCACCGGCAAGGGCAACGCCAGCCTGCCGGAGCCGCTGATCGAGCAGGTCAGGGCCGGTGCCATCGGCCTCAAGCTGCACGAGGACTGGGGCACCACCCCGGCGAGCATCGACAACTGCCTGGCCGTCGCCGACCGGTTCGATGTGCAGGTGGCGATCCACACCGACACCCTCAACGAGTCCGGCTTCGTCGAGACCACCCTCGGCGCGTTCAAGGGCCGCACCATCCACACCTACCACACCGAGGGCGCCGGCGGCGGCCATGCGCCGGACATCATCAAGGCCTGCGGCTTTCCCAACGTGCTGCCGAGCTCGACCAACCCGACCCGGCCGTTCACCCGCAACACCATCGACGAACACCTGGACATGCTGATGGTCTGCCATCACCTGGACCCGAGCATCGCCGAAGACGTGGCGTTCGCCGAAAGCCGCATCCGCCGCGAAACCATCGCCGCCGAAGACATCCTCCACGACCTCGGCGCGTTCTCCATGATCAGCTCCGACAGCCAGGCCATGGGCCGGGTCGGCGAAGTCATCACCCGCACCTGGCAGACCGCCGACAAGATGAAGCGCCAGCGCGGCCCGCTGCCCCAGGACGGCGAAGGCAACGACAACTTCCGCGCCAAGCGCTACATCGCCAAGTACACGATCAACCCGGCGATCACCCACGGCATCAGCCATGAGGTCGGTTCGGTGGAAGTGGGCAAATGGGCCGACCTGGTGCTGTGGCGCCCGGCGTTCTTCGGGGTCAAGCCGACGCTGATCCTCAAGGGCGGCGCCATCGCCGCCAGCCTGATGGGCGACGCCAACGCCTCGATCCCCACGCCGCAGCCGGTGCATTACCGGCCGATGTTCGCCAGCTACGGCGGCTCGCTGCACGCCACCAGCCTGACCTTCATCAGCCAGGCCGCCCACGAGGCCGGGCTGCCCGAGGCCCTGGGCCTGAAGAAGGCCATCGGCGTGGTCAAGGGCTGCCGCGATGTGCAAAAGACCGACCTGATCCACAACGACTACCTGCCGGCCATCGACGTGGACCCGCAGACCTACCAGGTCAAGGCCGACGGCGTGCTGCTGTGGTGCGAACCGGCGGACACCCTGCCGATGGCCCAGCGGTATTTCCTGTTCTGATCCAGTGCTTCGCAAAGGCTTTGGCGAGGATCCCGGGGGACGGCTCTGCCGTCCAGCGGGAGCAAGCTCCCTCGCCACGGCAATCCATGCTGTTTTTCGCCAGACGGACTACGCTTCGAGACGCTGCCCTGTGAATCGCATTCAGGTATCCGTTCATGCGTCTTTCCGAATTCATCGTGGCCAACGTCGATCCCATCGTCGATGAATGGGAGACCTTCGCCAGCACCATCACCCCGGCGGCCGACTACCTGGACAGCCCGGCCCTGCGCGACCACGCCCGCTCGATCCTGCTGGCCGCCGCCCGGGACATGGACAAGCCGCAGACAGCCGGCGAGCAGGCCGACAAGGCCAGGGGCGAAGGGCCGGCCAAGACCCCGAGCCTGGACCGGGCCGGCGCCAGCCATGGCGAAATGCGCCACACGGTGGGCTTCGACCTGGTGCAGATGACCTCCGAGTTCCGCCATCTGCGCGCCTGCGTGATCCGCCGATGGGTCGACAGCCTGCAGGTCCCGGACCTGAACGGCCTGCGCGACATGATCCGCTTCAACGAAGCCATCGACGAAGCCCTGGCCGAATCCACGGCGGCCTACGCCGAACAGGTCAACCGCTCGCGGGACATCTTCCTGGCCATTCTCGGCCACGACCTGCGCGCGCCGCTCCAGGCCGTGACCATGTCCACCGAAATGCTGATGCGCAAGACCGCACTGCAGGGCGACGCCCTCACCTGCGCCCAGAACATCAAGCACGGTGCACGGCACATGGCGGCCATGGTCAGCGACCTGTTGGAGCTGGTGCGCAGCCGCCTGGGCAAGAGCCTGCCCATCGAGCCGGCGCCGATGGACCTGGCGGACGCGGCGCGGGCGGCCCTCGCCGAAGCCTGCGCGGGCAACCCGCAGAGCGACACGGTCCTGACGGTCGAAGGTGACACCCACGGGGTCTGGGACGCCGGCAGGCTGGCCCAACTGCTGCAGAACCTGATCGGCAACGCCCTGCAGCACGGCACCGGTGCGCAGGGGGTGGCCGTGACCCTGCACGGGGAAGCCGACAGCGTGCGCCTGACCGTGCACAACCACGGCGAACCGATCTCCGAAGAGGCCATCGGCACGATTTTCGATCCGCTGGTGCGCAGCGCCGACGAGGAGCTCGGCCAGCCGTCCACCAGCCTCGGGCTGGGGCTGTTCATCGTCAAGGAAGTGGTGACCGCCCACGGCGGGACGATCGAGGTCAGTTCGAGCGAAGAGGAAGGGACGCTGTTCAGCGTGGTGCTGCCGAGGAAGGCCTAGCCGGAGAGCCCGCGTGACCGTTCATCGCGAGCAGGCTCGCTCCCACAGGAGAATGCGGTCAACAGTGGCGTCGGGCTTGCTCAGGGCGGCGATCCGACGAAGAGGCCGGTGAACACGGCGCAAGGCTCACTCGGCCACCAACCGCGCCAGGCGCTGGCGCAGCATCCGGTTCTCCGCCCGCAGCGCCTTCACCTCTTCCAGCAGTTCCATCGCCAGCGCCACCCCTTCCCACTCAAGCTCCAGGTCGTGCCGCAGTTTGGCCGCGCGCCGGGCCAGGGTCAGCTCGACATCGGTGAAGCGCCACTCCCGGGGCTGCGCGCCCTGAGGTTCGAGGATGCCGTGCTCGACGATCTCGATCACGTAGGCATCCGACAGGTCGGTCGCCTCACAGAATTCTGCCAAGTCCAGTTGAACGATCAGGGGGCTGCTCATGCCGGGCTACTCCGTCGCTGGGTTCAGAAGTTCTCTCGCGGGTTGAAGGCGGCTTTCTTGGCCAGTTCCTGCCACAGGGCCTTGACGTCGTCGCCCGTCGCCTTCGGCATCACGGCCTTGAGCTGGACGAACAGGTAACCGCGCTCGCCGGCCTTGTTCTTCAGGCCGTGGCCCTTGGCGCGCATGCGCTGGCCGTTCTGGCTGCCGGCCGGCACCTTGAGGTTGATCTTGCCGGTCAGGGTCGGCACCGCCACCTCGGCGCCCAGCGCCAGTTCCCACGGCGCCAGCGGCAGGGTGATGATCAGGTTGTCGCCTTCGACGTCGAACTTGGGGTGCGGCGCGAAGCGGATGGTCAGGTACAGGTCGCCGTTGGCCCCGCCGCCGACGCCCGGCGCGCCCTGGCCCTTGAGGCGGATGCGCTCGCCGTCGGTCACGCCCGCCGGGATCTTCACGTTCAGGCTCTTGCTGGTGTTGCTGACGTGCTGGCCCGCCGCGTTGTGCTGCGGCACCTGGAAGGTGACCTTCTTCGACTCGTTCGACAGGGTCTCCTCAAGGAAGATCGGCAGTTCCATTTCCACGTCCTGCCCCCGGCGCCCGGCGCTGCGCGATTGCCGGCCGCCACCGCCGAAGCCTGGGCCGCGGTTGCCGAAGATCGAGCTGAAGAAGTCCGAAAAGTCGCCGCCGTCGGATCCGCCGCCGAAGCCGCCGCGGCTCTGCCAGCCCGGCGGGCCCTGGAACGGCTGGCCGTGCTGGCCGTAGCGGCGCAGGTCGTCGTATTCGGCGCGCTTGTCGGCGCTCTTCAGCGCTTCATAAGCTTCCGAGGCGTCCTTGAACTTGGCCTCGGCGTCCTTTTCCTTGCTGACATCGGGGTGGTACTTGCGCGCCAGCTTGCGATAGGCGGCCTTGATCGCCTTGTCGTCCGCCGTCGGCTCCACGCCGAGTATCTTGTAATAGTCTTTGAAGTCCATCTAAGGAGTCACCATCGTCATCGGTTTCGCGCCCGTGTCAGCTTGCGCCGTTTCGCGCAGGCCGGTTTGACCGATCTCAAGTGTGTGACCGGTCGGCGCAGCAGAAGTTTATCGGCAGCGGACGGCGGTTCTTGCGACCGCCGGTGGCCTGCCGGCCCATGCCTGCAAGTTTGGGGCGATGCGCAGGCTTTCAAGGTATCCGGGCCGTAAATTGCGGATGACCGGCCTTCGAATCTGCCGCGCACTGGCATACACTGCGCGGCCGTTTTTTTGACCGGAACCGAAAGACATGAAAGACGCCTCTCCAGCCCGTGCCTGCGGCATCGACTTCGGCACGTCCAACTCCACCGTCGGCTGGCTGCGCCCCGGCATGGAAACGATGATCGCGCTGGAAGACGACAAGATCACCCTGCCGTCGGTGGTCTTCTTCAATATCGAAGAACGCCGCCCGGTGTACGGGCGCCTGGCGCTGCACGAGTACCTGGAAGGCTACGAAGGCCGCCTGATGCGCTCGCTCAAGAGCCTGCTCGGTTCCAAGCTGATCAAGCACGACACCAGCGTGCTGGGCACGGCCATGCCGTTCAAGGACTTGCTCGGGCTGTTCATCGGCCAGCTCAAGGGCCGCGCCGAGGCCTCCGCCGGCCGCGAGTTCGAACAGGTGGTGCTGGGCCGCCCGGTGTTTTTCGTCGATGACGACCCGGCGGCCGACCAGGAAGCCGAAGACACCCTGGCGGAAGTGGCGAAAAAAATCGGCTTCAAGGACGTGTCGTTCCAGTACGAGCCGATCGCGGCGGCGTTCGACTACGAGTCGACCCTGGAACGGGAAGAGCTGGTGCTGATCGTCGACATCGGCGGCGGTACGTCGGACTTCTCCTTGGTGCGCCTGTCGCCCGAGCGCCGGGCTGTGGATAACCGCCACGACGACATCCTCGCCACCGGCGGCGTGCACATCGGCGGAACCGACTTCGACAAGCAGCTGAGCCTGCAGGGCCTGATGCCGCTGTTCGGCTACGGCAGCCGGATGAAGAGCGGCGCCCTCATGCCCACCAGCCACCACATGAACCTGGCGACCTGGCACACCATCAACTCGGTGTACTCGCAGAAATCGACCCTGGCCCTGGGCAGCATGCGCTACGACATCGAGGACACCGGCGGCATCGACCGCCTGTTCAAGCTGATCGAGCAGCGCGCCGGCCACTGGCTGGCGATGGAAGTGGAAGAGACCAAGATCCAGCTGACCCACAGCGACAGCCGCCACGTGGCGCTGGACCGGATCGAGGCCGGGCTCAACGTGGAGCTGACCCGGACACTGTTCGAGTCGGCCATCGACACCCAGCTTGCGCGGGTGCGCGCCAGCGTCACCCAACTGCTGGCGGACGCCGGCGTGGCGGTGGGCCAGGTCGACACGGTGTTCTTCACCGGCGGTTCCAGCGGCATCCCGGCGCTGCGCAACAGCGTCGCGGCGATGCTGCCCAACGCGCGTCATGTGGAAGGCAACATCTTCGGCAGCATCGGCAGCGGGCTGGCGATCGAGGCGATGAAGCGCTACGGCGCCATGGCCTGACCGCAACGGCGCAGCGAGGGGATGCACTCCCCCCGCTGCGCGCTGGCTCAAATCGCCGGGTCAAGCCCGAAAACGCCGTTGATCCTCGATTTCAACCCATCGAGCGTGCCGGCCCCCACCAGCGTGTCGATCTGCAGGAACAGGGTCGTCGGTGCCGACTGCACGTCAAAGGCCTTCTCGATGGCCCCGCCCTCGACGAAATCTCTGCTGAGCAGCTTGAATCGGCTGTCATTGGCCTCGGCCAGCTGCTTGAGCATTTCAGCCTCTCTGCCGCTGGCCTTGTTGCCGCTCAGAAAAGCCAGCACCACAGGTTTCTGGGTGTTCGCGACCTCGGCCGCGAAGCTCGTGTCGTCGTTTACAGGAATTACGCTCATGGATGGTCTCCCGGAGAGTCTGGCGCGGGCCGATCCCCGCCGAGGCAGTCAATCACCCCAGCGCAGGAGCGTCTACTGTCAGATCTGACAGGTGCCCCTCCCCTTACACCATCCCGCCCAGCTTCAGCTCGCTCTTCAGGTACGCATAGTAGATCGGCCCCGCCACCACCCCCGGCAGGCCGAACGCCGCCTCGAACACCAGCATCGCCAGCAGCAGTTCCCAGGACTTGGCGCTGATCTGCCCGCCGACGATGCGCGCGTTGAGGAAGTATTCCAGCTTGTGGATGAAGATCAGGTAGCCCAGCGCCGCGATCGCCACCCAGATCGACAGCGACAGGCCGACGATGGTGATCAGGGTGTTCGACATCAGGTTGCCGATCACCGGCAGCAGGCCGAGCAGGAAGGTCAGCACGATCAGGGTCTTGGTCAGCGGCAGCTTGATGCCGAACAGCGGCAGGATCACCGCCAGGAAGATCCCGGTGAAGAACGTGTTGAGCAGGGAAATCTTGATCTGCGCGAAGACGATGTTGCGAAACGCCTGGACCAGCAGGTGCAGGCGGTCGAACAGCGCGGCCGCCAGCGGCTTGCGCTTGGTGACGTCCGGCACCCGCTGCAGGGCGATGATCGCGCCGAGCACCATGCCGATCAGCAGGGTCACGAACATGTGCGCCGCGTCCTTGCCCACCAGTTGCAGGTCGGCCAGGTGCTTGCTCATCCACTCGCCGATGGCCACCCGGAACTCGGCGGCGCTGGCCGGCAGGTAAGCGTCGACGAAGGGCGGCAACTGGCCCCGCGCGCGGTCGACCACGCCCATGAACTTGTCGAGGGAAGCGCCGGGGTTTTCCGCCTCATGCAGCAGGAAACTGATGGCGCCGGCGAAGATCAGCGCCAGCACGCTCACCACCAGCGTGCCGAGCAGCGCCACCGCCAGCCAGCGGGCGCGCCGGCCTTCGATCAGCCGCTGCAGTTGCGGGGTGAGCATGTTGACCAGCTCGAACACCAGCAGCCCGGCCAGCAGGCTGGGCAGCAGACGCAACGGCAACACCAGCAGCAACCCGCCGAAAATGATGATCCAACTGGCCCACAACACGACATGACGCTCAGAAAACGTTGGCATACAGCCTCAAAACGAACGGCGTAAAAGGATTGGCAGTCTGCCAGCGATCCGGGGGGAGCACTAGGGATATGCACGGCTTAAGAGGGTTGCCGCGCTTGTCGGCCTCTTCGTCGGATCGCCGCCAGGTTCAGCCGATCATTTTTTCTTCAGGCAATCGCTCATGAAGGTCTTGCGCGCATCGCCGGTCAGGGCCTTGGTCGCCGCATCGGCGTTGCAGGTCTTCATCTTCTGCTGCTGCGGGGTCAGGGCCTTGGCGTCGTTGGCCGCCGGCGCCGCTTTCAGGCAGGTGCTCATGAAGGCCTTGCGCTCGTCGCCCTTGAGGCTCTTGGCCGTGGCGTCGGCGTTGCAGGTGGTCATCTTGTTCTGTTGCGCCGTGGCGGCGAACCCTTGGGAGCACAGCAGCAGGCCGATCATCAGCAAAGGGACACGCAACATCTTCATGGAGTTTTCTCCTGGTCGCCGCACCGACGGGTGCGGCCTCTCCGGCAGTGTAGTCAAAGCTTGTTACACCTTCCTGCCGTCCAGGTGGCTGCGCCGGTACTGCTCCGGCGTGCACCCGGCCTGGCGGGCGAACATGGCGATGAACGCCGAGCCGCTGCTGTAGCCGAGGTCGAAGGCGATTTCCTGCACGCTGCGCGGGCTCTCCAGCGCTTCGATGGCCGCCAGGTAGCGCAGGCGCTGGCGCCACTCGCCGAAACTCATCCCCAGCTCGCGCACGAACTGCCTCGCCAGGGTGCGTTCGCTCACATGCACCTGCTGCGCCCAGTGCGCCAGCGGCTGATTGTTGCCGGGCTCGGCCTGCAACGCGTCGAGGATCGCCAGCAGTCCCGGGCTGCTGGCGTAGGGCAGGTAGCACTCGTGCACCGGCGCCTGGCGCAACTGGTCCACCAGCACCTGGGCCAGGCGCCGGTCGGCGTCGAGGTCGGGGATCTTCACGTCGCGGGCGGCGAAGTCCTTGAGGATCGCCTTGAGGATGTCGCTGATCGCCAGGGTGCAGGCCCGCGCCGGCAGGTCGGCGCACACCGAAGGATCCAGGCACACCGCCCGGTAGTTGACCGGCTGATGGCTGTAGAAGCTGTGCTCGACCTGCGGCGGCACCCACACCGCGTACTGCGGCGGCGACATGAAGCGGCTGCCGTCGACGTCCATGTGCAGCACACCGTGGGCCGCGTATTCCAGGGTGCCCCAGGGATGGCGGTGCGGCGCGGCGTATTCGTGGGCGTTGAAGTCGGCGTAGCGGAAGTACACCGCCGACGGCAGTTCGCTGAAATCCAGCAGGTCGATGTGTTTGCTGTTCATGCTGTCCGTCATCAGGGGCAGGTTGTCCGGTTCGCAGTATAGGGCTGGATCCGGACAGGGGGATAATCGGCCATCCTTCAACGTTTCGGTTTTTCCCCATGCAATACGCGTTTCCCCTGCTGGCGATCTTCATCTGGGCCGGCAACACCGTGGTCAACAAGCTCGCGGTCGGTGCGATCTTCCCCGCCGAGATCGGCTTCTACCGCTGGCTGCTGGCCGGGCTGTTCTTCACGCCCTTCATGCTCAAGGGCGTGGTCGCCCACTGGCCGCAGATCCGCCCGAACCTGGGCAAGATCTTCGTGCTCGGCGTGCTGGGCATGGCGGTCTACCAGAGCCTGGCCTACTTCGCCGCGACGATGACCAGCGCCACCAACATGGGCATCATCCTGTCGCTGATGCCGCTGATGTCGCTGGCCATGGCCATCGCCAGCCTCGGCCAGCGCCTGACCGCCGGGGCGCTGGTCGGCGCGGTGCTGTCGTTCGCCGGGGTGCTGGTGGTGGTGTCGTCGGGCAGCCTCGGCGCGCTGCTGCAGCACGGGGTGAACCTGGGCGACGCGATGATGCTGGTCGCCACCCTCGCCTACGCGGTCTACAGCACCTTGCTGAAGAAGTGGCAGTTGCGCCTGCCGCCGCTGGTGCTGCTGTACTTGCAGGTGCTGGTGGCGGTGGTGGTGCTGTTTCCGCTGTACGCCGCCTCGCCGAAGACCGGCCTGACCCTGCACAACCTGCCGCTGGTGCTGTACGCGTGCCTGCTGGCCTCGATGCTCGCGCCGCTGGCGTGGATGCAGGCCGTGCAGCGCCTCGGCCCGAGCCGCACGACTTTGTTCTTCAACCTGCTGCCGCTGATCACGGCGCTGATCGCGGCGGTGGTGCTCAAGGAGCAACTGGCGATGTATCACCTGGTGGGCGGGCTGCTGACGCTGGGCGGGGTGATTCTCTCCGAGCGCTGGACCACCGTGATCGGCAAACGGGTGAGCCTGGCCTGATCCCTCACAACAGGTCAGACCCCCGCCGCCTTCAGGCGCGCCGCATGCTCGACGAACAGCCGCACCGGATCCGCGCCCTTGCCCACCAGCCCCAGCGACTGGTTGACGATGTCGAAGTGATCCATCGGGTAGTCGTCGCCGATCACCGTGCCCAGGTGCGAGCTGCAGCGCCCGACCATGCCGTCGCACTGCCCCGGCTCGCGCACGAAGGTTTTGGCGAACAGCCGGCAACTGCGGTTCGTGCCGTCGAACAGGTTGCCGCCCCGGTCGGTCTTGCCCGGCTGCAAGGTGCCGGACCAGGAGTAGTAGCGCACGCCGTCGACCTCCTCCGGCCCCTGCCCGCCCCAGGTTTCGGGCAGGCCCTGTGGATAACTCCGGTTGAACCGCGCCACACCCTCGGTCGTGAGCGACTGGTGCGACGCGTGGATGTCCACCGGCAGCTTCGGCCCGCGGTAGCCGGTCTCCAGCAGGCCCATCAGCCAGCCGACAAGCCGCAGCAGCGCCTCCAGCAGGCGGCCCCGGGCGCTGTCCGCCGGGTAGTGGCGTTCGAGGTAGTCCGCCAGCTCCGACCCATGGTTGGGCCCGGCCACGGACGTCACCGACGCCACCCGGTCCGGCCGTTTGGCCGCCGCATAGCGGGCGGTCAGCGAACCCTGGCTGTGGCCGATCAGGTTGACCTTCTCGGCGCCGGTCTCGCGCAGGATCTCGTCGATCCGCGCCAGCAACTGCTCGCCGCGCACCTCGGTGGAGTTGAGCGGCGACACCTGCACGGCGATCACCGTGGCGCCGCCGCGGCGCAGCGCGCAAATGATCCCGTACCAGTACGGGTACAGCACCAGGCGGATGAACCCGAGCATGCCCGGCACCAGCACCAGGGGATAACGGGTGGCCGAGGCTTGCGACATGGGCGGACTTCCTTGTGAAGGTTGAGGGGATGCGGGGCCGGCAAAACGTCCGCCCAGCATCCGCGCCGAAGATGACAACTCAACCGGCAGCCTACTTCAGCCCCGCCACCCCCGCCACAATCAGCCCCACCGACAGCAGCTTGACCAGGGTCAGGCTCTCGCCCAGCAGCACGACCCCGAGCAGCACCGTGCCCAGCGACCCGATGGCCGTCCAGACCGGGTAAGCGACGCTCACCGGCAGCTCGCGCATCGCCAGCGTCAGGAAATACACCCCGCCCACCGCCGCAGCCACCGTGATCAGCGACGGCCACAAACGGGTGAAGCCGTCGGCGTACTTCATGCCCATGGCGAACGTGACCTCGAACGCCGCCGCGACCAACAACAATAGCCAGGCCACCTAGAACGCCCGGGCCAAGGCGAGCAGACGCCGCTCGGCCTCGGCCACCGACACCGCGAAGGTGCGCTCGGCGGATTCCTCGCCCTCGGCCGCCACCACCGTGACGTCGTTGATGCCGATGAACCCCAGCGCCGTGCGCAACCACGGATCGGCGTGGTTCAGGGCCTCCAGCTCGCCGCCCGGACCGAAGCCGAAACCGCCGCGGGTGGTGACGATCAGGGCTTTCTTGCCTTGCAGCAGCGGCGTGTACTGGGCGATGCCGTTGTCCAGCGTGTGGTCGAAGGTCAGGCCCAGCCGCACGATCTGGTCGACCCAGGCCTTGAGGCCGCTGGGCACGTTGAAGTTGTACATGGGCGTGGAGATCAGCAGCAGGTCATGGTCGAACAGCTCGCCGACCAGTTGGTCGCTGAGCGCCAGGTCCGCCTGCATCGTCAACGGCCGCGCCTCGGGCTCCGGGTAGAACGCCGCCGCGACGAACGCCTCGTTGACCGCCGGAATCAGCGCCCGGCCGACTTCGCGACGGGTCACCTGCGCCTGGGGTTGGTGTGCTTGCCAGGCACTGAGGAACCCCTCGGCCAAACGGCGCGAGTGGGAACGCTCGCCCCGCGGGCTGGCATGGATCGCAAGAATTTTGCTCATCTGTACTTCCTCCGGACTAGAATCGAACTGCTTGTGGCTTGCAGCTTGAAGCTCGTAGCCGCCCCTCTTCAAATGAGCAAAAATCAGTCTGGATGAATTCATTTCATCCATGGAGTGTCGCCATGTTCGCCTCGTTGCCGTTGACCGCCCTGCGCGCGTTCGAATCCGCCTCACGCCTGCTGAGCTTCAAGGCCGCCGCCGAAGAGCTGGCGGTGACGCCCACGGCGATCTCGCACCAGATCCGTTCCCTGGAGGACTGGCTGGGCGTCGCCCTGTTCGAGCGCCTGCCGCGCCAGGTGCGCCTCACCGAAGGCGGCGAACGGCTGTTCCGCAGCCTGCACGGCGCCCTGCTGGAAGTGGCGCAGAGCGTCGACACCCTGCGCCCGCAGCGCAGCGGCAGCAGCCTCACGCTGTCCACCACCGCCGCGTTCGCCGCACTGTGGCTGGTGCCGCGCCTGGGCCGCTTCTATGCCCGCCACCCGAACATCAACGTGCGCCTGGACACCCATTGCGAGGTGATCGACCTGCACCAGGACGCCAGCGTCGACCTGGTGCTGCGCTACAGCCTCGACGACTACCCGAACCTGTACGGCCTGTGCCTGTTCGACGAGTCGTTCGGGGTGTACGGCTCGCCCGAGCAGGTGGCGCTGGCCGCCCGGCGCACCCCGGCGCTGATCAGCGTGCGCTGGCACAACTCGAAGCTGTACGCCCA
The DNA here is from genome assembly GCF_044749305.1 of Pseudomonas sp. NPDC089534. NCBI lineage: Bacteria > Pseudomonadati > Pseudomonadota > Gammaproteobacteria > Pseudomonadales > Pseudomonadaceae > Pseudomonas > Pseudomonas sp. NPDC089534. The sequence continues at coordinate 57,354 of NZ_JBIVHR010000019.1, forward strand.
CGGCTGGGAGGCTTGGTGCGCGATGTCCGGCGAAAACTGGCTGAAGCAGCAGCCGGCAATCCGCGAATACGACGAAGAGCATTACGCCCTCCAGGCGGCCATCGCCGGACAGGGGCTGGTGCTGGCGAGCAACATCCTGGTGTCGGAGAGCGTCGCCGGCGGTCTGCTGGTGCCGTACAAGGGCGCCGTGCAGGTCGATGGCGCGGGCTACAGCGCCCTGTGCGTGCCGGGGCGCGAGCGGCATCCGCCGGTGAAGGCGTTCTTCGCCTGGCTGCAGGAAGAGGCCCGCTTGTCGGGGCACATGCCGCGCTGAAACCCGATAAAACTTTTTGCCTCGCCCGACACTCACAACCTGGGAAGCGATCACGCCGGCAGAACGTGACGCCCTAACGGATAAGCCCCCAGGAGATCGACATGAGCGACCTGCATTTGTCTGATGTGCAAAGCCTGCGCGAACGCGCACGGCAACATGTGGAAAACGGCGCCGTCACCGAAACCTACAGCGCCGACCGACAGGAAGTGCTGCGTCTGCTCAACCGATCGCTGGCCACCGAGCTGGTCTGCGTGCTGCGCTACAAGCGCCATTACTTCATGGCCAACGGCCTGAAGGCCAACGTCGCCGCCGACGAGTTCCTCGAGCACGCCACCCAGGAAGCCAGCCACGCCGACCGCCTGGCCGAGCGCATCGTGCAGCTGGGCGGCGAACCGGAGTTCAACCCCGACCTGCTGTCGAAGATGTCCCACGCCCAGTACGTGGCCGGCAAGACCCTCAAGGACATGGTCTACGAAGACCTGGTGGCCGAGCGGATCGCCATCGACAGCTACCGCGAAATCATCCAGTACCTGGGCGAGAAGGATCCGACCACCCGGCGCCTCTTCGAAGACATCCTGGCCCAGGAAGAAGAGCATGCCGATGACATGGCCGACATATTAAAAGATCTTTAACCAAGACAAACTTAAAGCCCCGCATATGCGGGGCTTTATATTTATCCGCCACCCACCCAAAACAATACATCTTATTCAGTTACAAGAACCGCATTGGCTTTACCCAGTTAGTAATATAAGTTCCAAACCACAGACAAGAAGTCTGCAAACTAACTTAAAGGAATAAACCAATGCATATCCAAGATCGTCTTGAGTTTCTGGATTCCCTGCCTGCACTGCCTGTTGCCCCCGCAAAACCAGAGTATCCAGGCGTACCGACAGTCCCTGGAATCCCGGGAGTTCCAACTAAGCCAGGCGTACCGGTAGATCGAGAGATTGGTATCCTGAGCGACGACGAAACGCCTATCGACCCAGGAAAGGACAGCGGAACCGTCGGCAAGGAAATGGTCAACATCTATCTTGCCGGCGTATCCGAACAAAACCGTAAAGACGTCGACAACTGCAAGTTGCTGGTGCAAAACGCTGCCGACAAACTTTATGACCCCATCAATGAAATGTTCGAATGGTACACGTACTACACCTCCAGCCTGGCTAAACTTGGCTGGATCACTCAGACCGCCCAGGTGAAGGAGCAAATCATCAAGCAAAGCGGCCTGACCATGGATGTCGTCGCCATCTACGTGATTCAGAGCCTGCTCGGCGCAAACGCCAAAAGCCTGGTTGAACTCAGCCTGAAAGCCGTTGAAGGCATCAAGGACAACGAAGGCCTGATCAACATTTACAACCGCTCCTCCAATGTCGGCCATGATGCGAAGTTCGACATGTCTCCCGTCTGGCAGACCGATCACGGCGCCCCGATGATGGTGCTGAACTGCAACAGCCTGGACGTGAGCGAGAGCACGACAGGGATCCTGTGGTGGAAATCGAAAAAACAGGAAACCGCCATCAAGACTGCCGCCCAAGCCGTTTATCTCAACACCGACGTCTACGGCGCACTGCGTGACGAGGTGCTCAAGAAGCTGGCCGGTGCCGGTAAGGACTATCTGGGGCAACTTCCTGACTTCGGCTGATTTGCAGTCAGTCTCTTGAGTCCGAAAGGACTGTGAGCGATCACAGTCCTTTCATCAAAAACTTGCCACTTGATTGCGGGTCAGCCTATGAAAAATCAGCCATTCGATTTATACATCGTCGATGGAAACATCACCCTATTCCTTACGCAGGACTCCGACACTTCCACAAGTGACGTACTGCACTCCAGCCTTCTCGCCTCTCTGGTCTCAGACAGTCACGATGTCAGTTCCGAAGAATGGTTTGTTCAATACAAAAGAAGCATGGGCTTGCTGTGCTGGGTCACCCTGCAACAGAATGCCAGCACACTGGCCAGACAACCCTGCAGCTTGCTGGACTTCCTGACCCGGCAGACCGGCGCGACACTCTCCCCGGAGCAGCTTGAAATGATTGGCGAAGCGTTCGCCACGATCAAAGCGCTGCCCAAGGGTTCCCCCGCCCTGTCGGACTTCCTGAAGCACGTCCAATCCAGCAAGACCGATCTCGAAAGAATCAGCGAAGACAACTTCTTCACCGTCTGCCCGATGATCACGCTCGTGCTCCAGGACCGAATGATCTCACTCCGCCTCTCGTTCGATGTGGATGAAGCGGTGGACGAACGTTTTCTGGATGAGGAAATCCCGCAGGAGAACATCAGGGGCGACATGCAAGTCACGCAATGGACGGCCTATCTCGCTGAGGACAACTACAACGCGTTGCGTCAGGACGTCATCAAGAAACTGGGCAGCAAAAAGGAAACGGCAATCTTCAGGGTTTCGCCGCAGGCGTACCTCGTGCGCGTGTGACATGCCCGGCGCAAGACTATTGGGTTTGACCGGCCCGATAGTCTGCGGCATACCCTGTCCGGTCAGTTCTTCACTGTTTTGGGCGCCTTGCCCGCCTTCATCTGCTCCAGCAGCGGCGCGCACTGGTTCGGCTCCCCGCCGCTGGGCGCCACCAGCGCCAGCAGGCCCGCCGCCGGCGCCGCGATCACGCCCAGCGCCACCATCCCCGCCCCGCGCAGCATCAGCGGCACCGCCTTGACCCCGGCGTCCGGCTTGATGAACTTGCCGCGCACGTACAGCGGCGAACGCAGGGAAATCAGGCGCCAGCCCTTCGACTCCGGCGTGACGGTCAGGTCCAGTTGCTCCGTGGCCATGTTCGCCGTGCCGTCGATGTAGATGATGGCGTTCTCGGTGTCGAACACGAACAGCCGCGTGGTGGCCAGGCCGGTCTTGATGTCGAAGTCCGCCGCCGCGCAGTTGATCTTCACTTCCTTGTCGCCGAACACCTTGCCGACCACATAGTTGCCGACGTTGAGCCCCGCCAACTCCATCAGTTCGCGGCTGATGGCGCCGTCGTTGATCAGCATCTTCAGGTTGCCGTTGGCGCCGCCCAGGAGCTTGGCCACCGAGTTGCCGCGGCCGCTGAGGTCGGCGTCGCCGTTGAGTTCGCCGAAGCTGGTCTTCATCGGCTCGAAGGTCGGGAACAGTTGCTTGAGCTTGAACTTGCGCGCCGTCAGTTTGGCCCGGCCCTCCAGCGGCTCGGTGCGGCCGTTGAGGCGGATCTGCGCGTCCAGGTTGCCGCCGGCCACGCCGAAGCGCAGCGGCTCCAGGCTCAGTTCGCCGTCGTTGAGCTTGAGGTGGGTGTAGAGGTCGCTGAACGGCAACTTCTCGCTGTGGACGATGCGCTTGCCGGTGAATTCGACGTCCGCGTCCATGTCGCGCCAGCGCTCGGTCTTGAATTCCTCGACCGGCAGCACCTTGTCCGCCGGCTGCTTGCTCTCGCCGCCCCGGGCCTTTTGCTTGGCGTTGGAGTCGGCGCCGATCAGGGGCGCCAGATCGCTGAACAGCAGTTGGTTGGACAGCAGCGCGCCCGTGAGCTTGGGACGGGGCTGGCTGGCGACATAGGCCAGGTCGCCGTGGATATCGCTGCTGCCGATCTTGCCGTTGAACTGCTCGTAGCGGAACTGCGCGCCGCCGGGCTCGTGCAGCTTGGCGGTCAGGTGTCCGTCGGTGGCATAGGGCGGGGTGTCCGGCAGGGTCACGCCGGTCAGCGGATAGAGGTTGCCGAGGCTGGCGCCGACCAGTTTCAGGCGCAGATCGAGGGCGCCGAGGTCGAGCGGGTCGGTGAGGGTGCCCGCCAGCTCGACGCTGGTTTCGCCGATCTTCGCCTGGGCCTGCAGCGGGAACGGCTTGCCGGCGTCCCGCAAGGCCAGCAGTCCGCCGATCTTGCCTTGCCCGGCGAGCGCCTGGCCGTGGTACTGGCCGGTGACCCTCAGGCCGAACGCGTAGTCCTGTGGCGCGGCGCCCTTGTCCTGGGCGGTCTTCGCCGCTTTTTCGCCGACGATGTCGCTGAACGGGATCGGCTTGCCCAGCGGATCGATCAGCACGTCCAGCCGGGTCTTGAGGTGTTGGTCGTCCAGGGTGACGTGGCCCTTGTCGAAACCGATGGCGCCGATGTCCACCACCCAGTTCGACGGCTCGGCGTCCGGATCCTTGGGATCAAAGGTGAACGTCCAGTTGGCGCGGCCGTCGGCCAGCCGCTGCAATTGGGCTTCGGGGCCGGTCAGGTCGATGCGCGGGATCACCACCCGCTGCGCCAGCAGCGCCAACGGCGAAAGGCGCAGCTCGACGCGCTTGAGGGTGACCATCTGCGGCTGCTTCGACCAGTCCGGGTTGCCCAGGCTCAGGTCCTCGGCCACCACATGCGGCCACGGCACCCAGGCGCGCCAGCCGCCCTCGTCCGGCTCGCGCCGCCAGACCACCGACAGGTCGCCATTGATGGCGAACGTGCGGTGCAGTTCTTCCGAGACCTTGGCGTTGAGCGGCGGTTTGATCCGGTTCCAATCGAAGAACACGATGGTCAGGACCAACGCCGCCAACAGCAGGACAAAGGTGGCGAAGGCCCAGGCAAGGATTTTTTGGGTGCGCGTCATTGCACAAAGCTCCTGAAGACGGCGGCGGCCCCGAAAGGCCCTACATGGAATCTACGACTGGCAAACCGGACGCAGGTTTAATCGAAAGGCTTTCGGCGGCGGAAAAAAACACGCCGATCCTGACCGGTCGGTCGAGGAAGCGTTACCGCCCCCCGCACGTTTGCGAGGCATGGGTGGGTGGAAAATACCCACCTCGGTGCAAAACCGATCGCCCGAGAGGCCCGGTCTAGAGCCTCCCGCACGAACAATCAATTCTGTTGATTATTACCATTGTGTTTATGAACTTTTATATCGACTTATCGAGAGTAGCATTGCCCTCGTACCCACTTTATCGCCCTCCCAAGGAGCAACCATCATGAAACGCCAATTACTCTTCAGCCTTACCCTGTCCATGCTGGCCAGCACCGCTTTCGCCCTGCCGGCCGCCGATCAGGCCACCCCGCAAGTCAAGGCCAGCCACTCGGTATTCAGCCAAACCATCGCCGCCGACGGCTCCGACCGCACGCCGCAGGGTCAGACCCTGGCAGAAAACGGCCGTAACCGCCTGGAAGAGAAAGGCCTGGTTCAGGATGGCTCCGATCGCACCCCACAAGGCCAAGCCCTGGCGGCTGACGGCTCCGACCGCACTCCACAAGGCCAGACCCTCGCGGCTGACGGCTCCGACCGCACCCCACAAGGCCAGACCCTGGCGGCCGACGGCTCCGACCGCACCCCACAAGGCCAGACCCTGGCGGCTGACGGCTCCGACCGCACCCCACAAGGCCAGACCCTCGCCGAAGGCGGTGGTGACCGTGTGATCGAACGCAACGCCTCGCTGAGCTGAGCCCATGACGGCCCGGAAAAAAAGCCCGATCACCCGATCGGGCTTTTGACTTTTCGGCCCCCGGCACCCCAGTCCCCACCCCTTCCTGCGCAACATGCCCGCCACCGTTCGACGCCGGCAAAGCCGATTTGCTAGAGTGCGGCGCTTGTCCTGCCCAGAACCCACCGCTGATGCTGCCCCGCGCCGAACAGAAACAACAGACCCGCAACGCCCTGATGGACGCTGCCCGCCATTTGATGGAGAGCGGCCGAGGCTTCGGCAGCCTGAGCCTGCGCGAAGTCACGAAAACCGCCGGGATCGTGCCCACCGGTTTCTACCGGCATTTCGCCGACATGGACGAACTGGGCCTGGAACTGGTGCGCGAAGTCGGCCAGACCTTCCGCGAGACCATCCGCCTGGTGCGCCACAACGAATTCGTCATGGGCGGCATCATCGATGCGTCGGTGCGGATCTTTCTCGACGTGGTCAGCGCCAACCGCTCGCAGTTCCTGTTCCTGGCCCGCGAACAGTACGGCGGTTCGCTGCCGGTGCGCCAGGCCATCGGCCGCCTGCGCGAAGGAATCAGCTCGGACCTTGCGGCGGACCTTTCGCTGATGCCCAAGCTCCAGCACCTCAACGCTGCGGCGCTGAGCGTGATGGCCGACCTGATCGTCAAGTCGGTGTTCGCCACCCTCCCGGACATCATCGACCCGCCGGCCGAAGCCCTGCCGGAACACCTGACGCCGCAAGCGAAGATCACCCAGCAACTGCGCTTCATCTTCATCGGCCTCAAGCACTGGCAAGGCCTGGGCAGCACCGAATAATCCCCGCCGCACCGCTCCTGCGGGAGCCATCCATAACGCCGCAAGCCCGGATCAATACAGTTGCTTCCAAAAAGGGGGCATCACGGGCCTTCATTTGGTGCATGTAAAAATCTTCACGCACCAAAACGCCTCACATTTCTGCAACATCTTGAAACATCCACTACGCTCCGACAGGGTTTTCCTACGCCTCGCCCGATTGGCAAGCCCCTTGCTCTAGCCTGAGCATTGTCCACTGCCGGAAGCGCTCCAATGCTGGTGATCCATCGCCGAATCGCCCCTCAGCCCGCATGGGCCGCCGAGCTGCACCTGACCTTCGAAGCCCGGAGCAAGAGCCGCCTGCGCTGTTTCAGTGCCGACGGCGAGGACGTCGGGCTGTTCCTGGAGCGCGGCCAGCCGCCGCTGCACGACGGCGAATGCCTGGAGGCCCAGGACGGCAGGATCGTGCGGGTCTGCGCCCGCCCCGAACAACTGCTGCACGTCACCTGCGCCAGCGCCTTCGAACTGACCCGCGCCGCCTACCACCTGGGCAACCGCCATGTCGCCCTGCAAGTGGGCGACGGCTGGCTGCGCCTGCTCGACGACTACGTGCTCAAGGCCATGCTCGAACAGCTCGGCGCACAGGTCGACGCCATCGAAGCGCCGTTCCAGCCGGAGCACGGCGCCTACGGCGGCGGCCATCACCACTCGCACCACGGTGACGCGGACTTCAATTACGCGCCGAAACTCCACCAGTTCGGCGTGCGCCTGTGAACCCGGCCTGGGCGCTGCTGCGCCTGGCCAGCCCGCAGCTGCCGATCGGCGGCTACAGCTATTCCCAAGGGCTGGAAATGGCGGTGGACGACGGCCGCGTCGACAGCCCGGACAGCGCCCGGCGCTGGATCGGCGACCAACTGCTGCTGAACCTGGCCCGGTTCGAGGCGCCGCTGCTGCTCGCCCATTGCCTGGCCGCCGCCGATGAACGCTGGGACGAACTGCTGCGGCTCTGCGAAGCCCACCGCGCCAGCCGCGAGACCCGCGAACTGCACCTGGAAAGCCGGCAGATGGGTTATTCGCTGCAGCAACTGCTCGGCGGCCTGCCGGAACTGGATGCCTCCGCCCGAACCTGTCTTGAACGCTGCGACGAGCCGCACCTGGCCCTGGGCTGGGCTTTGGCCGCCCGCGCCTGGCGGATCAGCCCCCAGGACGCCCTCGCCGCCTGGCTGTGGGCCTGGCTGGAAAACCAGTTGGCCGTGCTGATGAAAACCCTGCCGCTGGGCCAGCAAGCCGCCCAGCGCCTGACCAGCGAACTGCTGCCGCTGCTGCAGCAGGCCCAGCAGGATGCCACCCGAATCGACCCCGAACGCATCGGCAGCGCCGCGTTCGGCCTGTCCCTGGCGTGCATGGCCCACGAGCGCCAGTACAGCCGCCTGTTCCGCTCTTAGGCCCTTTCAGTTTGGAGAACCGCATGAACACACAACCTTTGCGCGTCGGCATCGGCGGCCCGGTCGGCTCCGGCAAGACCGCGTTGACCCTGGCCCTGTGCCTGGCCCTGCGCGAACGCTACAACCTGGCCGTGGTCACCAACGACATCTACACCCGCGAAGACGCCGACTTTCTGGTGCGCAACGAGGCATTGGCGCCGGAACGCATCATCGGCGTGGAGACCGGCGGCTGCCCGCACACGGCGATCCGCGAGGACGCCTCGATCAACCTTGAGGCGGTGGATCAGCTGAACCGGCGCTTTCCGGGGCTGGACCTGATCCTGGTGGAGTCCGGCGGCGACAACCTGTCCGCCACGTTCAGCCCGGAGCTGTCGGACCTGACCATTTACGTAATCGACGTCTCGGCCGGCGACAAGCTGCCGCGCAAGGGCGGCCCCGGGATCTGCAAGTCCGACCTGCTGGTGATCAACAAGATCGACCTGGCGCCGCTGGTCGGCGCTTCGCTGGAGATGATGAACAGCGACACCCAACGGATGCGCAACGGCAAGCCGTTCGTGTTCAGCAACCAGAAGACCGGCCAGGGACTTGAGGAAATCATCGCCTTCATCGAACGCCAGGGGCTGCTGACGGCGGCCTGACTCACTCATCAACAAGGAAGCTTATCCATGACGCTCAAACGCATTTTCGCCGCCGCGGCCCTGCTCCTCGCCCCGGCCCTGGCCTTCGCCCATCCGGGCCACGGCGACAGCGGCCTGGTGGCCGGCATCAGCCACCCGATCGGCGGTCTCGACCATTTGCTGGCGATGCTGGCCGTCGGCCTGTGGGCCGCCCAGCAACGGGGCGCGGCCCGCTGGGCGCTGCCGTGCACCTTCGTCGGCACCATGCTGATCGGCGGCCTGCTCGGCTTCGAGGGCCTGGAGTTGCCGGCGCTGGAAAGCGGCATCGCCGCCTCGGTGCTGGCGCTCGGCCTGGCCGTGGCGCTGGCGGTGCGCCCGCCGCTCGTGATGGCGGTGGCGGCGACGGCGCTGTTCGCCCTGTTCCATGGCGTGGCCCATGGGCTGGAACTGCCGGACATGTCGAGCCCATGGGCGTATGCCGCCGGCTTCGTCGTGGCGACCGCAGCGCTGCATGCGGCGGGCTATGGCGTGGTGCGCGCGCTGCCTCAGGCCGCCGCGCCGCTGGTGCGGCTGGCCGGCGCGGCGTCCGCGGCGACCGGGGTTTGGCTGTTGGCGGGCTGATCCGCGCTGCCGGATCGGGCCTCATCGCCAGCAGGGCTGGCTCCCACGGGTTTCGGGCTTGCGCTGACCCCATGTGGGAGCCAGCCCCGCTGGCGAAGGCGGCCTGACAGACACCGCGTCTCTCAGGCCGAGCTCTCTGCTACCATGTCGCGCAATCGCCCCAGCCGTGACGACGTCCGCCCATGCCGCAAGCTTCCCGTTCCGCCTCCCTGCCTGAATTGACCGCCCTGTTCGGTCAGGTGCAACAGCACTTTCTCGACGTGATCGTGCCGCTCTGGCAAGGCCCTGGCTGGAACGCCGACATGGCGCTGCCCTTCGAGGCGCTGGACGCCGCGCACCGCCCCTTGCCGCCGCAGCGCTACCGGGCGATGGCCTGCGCGCGGCAGCTGTACCTGTTTTCCAGCCTGATCGGCCAGGTCGAGGGCGCCGAAGCCCGCGCAGCGGCGCTGTTCCGCTCGCTGCAGCGGCACTTCCACGACGCCGAGCACGGCGGCTGGTTCTACAGCATCGACCCGCAGGGCAAACCGCTGGACCGGCGCAAGGACCTCTACACCCACGCCTTCATCCTGTTCGCCTGCGCCCATTACTGGGACAAGGTGCGCGAACCGCTGGTGGAATCGACCCTCGACGCCGCCCTGGAAATCATCGCCCGGCGCTTCGCCACCGGTGACGGCCTCTACGAGGCGTGCCTCGGACCGGACTGGATCACCCTGGAGACCGGCCCCCTGCAGAACCCGCTGATGCACCTGGCCGAGGCGTTCCTGGCCACCCTGGCGGTGCGTGAAGACGCCGCCGTGCAGCAGGCGCTGACCGAGTTATGCACAGCCATGCACGCGCGCTTCATCGACCCGCAGCACCGCGTGCTGCTGGAGAAACCGCTGGGGGCTGTGGATAACTGGTACGAACCGGGGCATCAGTTCGAGTGGTATTTCCTGCTCGAATCCTCGCCTCTGCTGCGCGGCTCGACGCTGCACGGCGCGCTGGAGCAGGCTTTCGCGTTCAGCGAACGGCACGGCGTGGAGCCTGCCACCGGCGCGGTGCTGGCCATGCTGGATCCGGTGCCGGGCCGTCCTGCGAAGGATCCGACCCAGCGCATCTGGGCCCAGGCCGAATACCTGCGGGCGCTGACCTTGCGGGCAGGCGGCGAAGCGGCGGTGCTGCGCCAGTTGCAGGCGCTGCAACGGCGTTTCCTGCATGAGGGCGGCTGGCACGAGTGCCGCGACGCCGACGGCGCCGTCAGCCGCAAGGACATGCCGTCCACCACGCCGTATCACCTGGCGACCTGCTACCGCGGGCTGGCCGATTACCTGAATTGACCTGTGGCGAGCTTGCCCGCGCTTGAGTGCGCAGCGCTCACACCCGATCGGGGCGGCTGCGCAACCCGGCGCGAGCAAGCTCGCTCGCCACAGGATCCTTAAGCCTTGTTGCGCTCGATGGCGAACCCGGCCCAGCTCTGGCTCACCGGCATCAGTTCCAGACGGTTGATGTTGATGTGCGCCGGCGCGTTGAGCACCCAGAAGATGGTCTCGGCGATGTCCTGCGGCTGGATCGGCTCGGCACCCGCGTACGTGGCGTCGTAGCGCGCCTGGTCACCGGCGAAGCGCACCAGCGAGAACTCGCTTTCGCACAGGCCCGGCTCGATGTTGCTCACGCGCACGCCAGTGCCTTGCAGGTCGCAGCGCAGGTTCAGGGAAAACTGCTTCACGAACGCCTTGGTCGCGCCGTACACATGGCTGCCCGGGTACGGGTAGTTGCCGGCGATGGAGCCGAGGTTGACGATGCCCGCGCCGCGGCCGTGGGCGATCAGGCGCGGCAGCAGCAGGCGGGTGCTGTACATGAGGCCTTTGACGTTGGTGTCGACCATGGTGTCCCAGTCGTCGAGGTCGCACTTGGGCGCCGGATCCACGCCCAGCGCCAGCCCGGCGTTGTTGATCAGGCCGCGCAGGGTGGCGAAGGACGGCGGCAGGTCGGCGATCGCCTCTTCCATGGCCTTGCGGTCGCGCACGTCCAGCACCAGGCCGTGCACTTCGGTCTGTTTCGACAGTTCTGCGCACAGGGCCTTCAGGCGTTCCTCACGACGGCCGGTCAGCACCAGTTTCCAGCCGGCCTCGGCAAAACGTCGGGCGCAGGCTTCGCCGAAACCGGAGGTCGCGCCGGTGATAAACAGGGTGTTGGACATCGTGTTCTCCTTGCTTCGGCCGCCGTGGGCAGCCATTGGAATGGACAATCAGCGGGCAGCATGCCCGGCCTTTACCCTGTGGGCAACCTCCGCCCCCTGTACAAAAAACGCTCAATCGCCTGGACACCGCAGCCACCGCGGCCTGTAGCCGGATGCCCGCACCTTATCCACAATCCCTTCCACAGTTTCCGGGGGCAACTGGAAAGGCGCAAAGCCGCGCCGCACAAGGCTTTGCGGGCCAAATGCAAAGTTTTTCCCTTGACCCTGAGCAAGCACTTGTGCCGCACCGGGCATCCTGCACGACCGGGCAGTCACCGGCGTGATTGCGCGAGGCCAGTAGCCACGGCCCTCTGCGGCGTCTTTCCAGAGATTGCCCACAGAGTTATCCACAGGATTGCGCACACCCTGACGGGCCCTTTGCCGGGCTGACAAAAGGGTTGACAAACGGGTCATCGACCCGGCAAAAAATCGCTGATCAAAAAACACCCATCAAGCTGCAAGCCACGGTTTAAAAGGCTTTCAGCCAGCTACTCCCACGTTATGCACAGCCGGTTCCACAGCCGGTGGGGACAAGTCAAAACCGTGCAAAAACAGCCGTTTGCAGCGTCTTTATGTCGCGCTTCGGCAGGTTGGAGATTTGGTTTTCCACAATTGAGGCATTCGCCGAAAGTCAACTGCGGGAGCGAACCTGTTCGCCTCAGCGACCTGCGAGGCTGAATGTGCCGCCGCCATCGCGGGCAGGCTCGCTCCCACTGGGTTCAAGGCACCGTCCGGGCATGAAAAAGCCCCGGGGCTTGCGACCCGGGGCTGTGCCTTGCTGTGGAAAACTCAGTGCCCGCCCAGGTAGGCGTTGCGCACCTCCTCGTTCACCAGCAGCTCCTTGCCGGTGCCGCTGAGGCGGATCTCGCCGTTGACCATCACGTAGGCCCGGTCGGACAGCTTCAACGCATGGTTGGCGTTCTGCTCGACCAGGAAGATGGTCATGCCGGTCTTCGCCAGCTCGCGCAGGGTGGCGAAGATCTGCTTCACCACGATCGGCGCAAGGCCCAGGCTCGGCTCGTCGAGCAGCAACAGCTTGGGCCGGCTCATCAGCGCACGGGCGATGGCGAGCATCTGCTGCTCGCCGCCGGACATGGTCATGGCCCGCTGGCTGCGCCGCTCCTCTAGCCGCGGGAACAGCTCGAACATGCGCTGCATGTCTTCCTTGGCATGCTTGTCGCCGATCGGGATGGTGCCCATCAGCAGGTTTTCCTCGACGGTCATGTCGGGGAACACCCGCCGCCCTTCCGGCGACTGCGCGATGCCGTTGGAGGCGATGTAGTGCGACGACTTGTGGGTGATGTCCACGCCCTGGTAGAGGATCTGCCCGGACTCCGCCCGGGGCTGGCCGAAGATCGACATCAGCAGGGTGGACTTGCCGGCGCCGTTGGAGCCGATCAGGCTGACCGTCTCCCCCTCGTTGATGTGCAGCGAAACGCCCTTGAGGGCCTGGATCGGCCCGTAGTACACGTTCAGGTCCTTGAGTTCGAGGATCGGTCGGCTCATACCACTTCCTCTTCGTCGGCGCCCAGATAGGCGGCAATCACTTTCGGATCGTGACGGATGTCTTCAGGGCCGCCCTCGGCGATCACCACGCCGTGGTCCAGCACCACAATGTGGTCGGAAATGCTCATCACCATGCCCATGTCGTGTTCGATCAGCACCACGGTCAGATCGTGCTCGTCGCGCAGCAGCCGGATCATCGCGCTCAGCGCTTCGGTTTCCTGAGGGTTGAGGCCGGCGGCCGGTTCGTCGAGGCAGATGATCTGCGGCCGCGTGCACATGGCCCGGGCGATCTCCAGGCGGCGCTGCTGGCCGTAGGACAGCTCACCGGCCAGACGGTTGGCGCAGTCCACCAGGTCCACCACTTCGAGCCAGTAGAACGCGCAATCCAGCGCGTCGCTCTCGGCCTTGCGGTAGCCCTTGGTGTTGAGGATGCCGGACAGCATGTTGCGGTTGACCCACATGTGCTGGGCCACCAGCAGGTTCTCCAGCACCGACATCTCCTTGAACAGGCGGATGTTCTGGAAGGTGCGGGCCAGGCCTGCGCGGTTCACCAGGTGGGTGCCGCCGAACATCTTGTAGTACAGGCGGCTGGCGAAGGTCTTCGGCGAGACGAAGTCGGTCGGCTTGAACGACTCGCCCAGCAATTGGATGACGTTGGTCTGCCGGCCGCGCACGTTGAGTTCGATCTTGCCGCCGGAGGCCTTGTAGAACCCGGTCAGGCAGTTGAACACGGTGGTCTTGCCGGCGCCGTTGGGGCCGATCAGGGCGAAGATCGAGTTGCGTTTAACTTTCAGGCTGACGTCGTTCAGCGCCTTGATGCCGCCGAAATGCATCATCAGTTTCTCGACAGAGAGCACGACTTCACTCATGGCGCAGCCCTCTCATAGTGAATGGCACCTTTGCGTGGGGTGACGCCGGTGCGGCTGATGCGGATCAGCCCCCGCGGTCGCCAGATCATCATCAACACCATCAGGATGCCGAACAGCAGCACGCGGTACTCGGCGAAGCTGCGCAGCAGTTCCGGGGCGACCGTCAGCACGAACGCGGCGATCACCACGCCGATGGTCGAGCCCATGCCGCCGAGCACCACGATGGCGAGGATCAGCGCCGACTCGAAGAAGGTGAAGGAGGTCGGGTTGACGAAGCCTTGGTACGTGGCGAAGAACACCCCGGCCAGGCCGGCGGTGGAGGCGCCGATGGTGAACGCCGAGAGCTTGACCAGCACGTGGTTCAGGCCCATCGAGCGGCAGGCGATCTCGTCCTCGCGCAGGGCTTCCCAGGCGCGGCCCACCGGCATCTTGACCAGCCGGTGCTTGATGTACAGCACGGCCAGCACCACCAGGAACAGCACCGCATAGATGAAGTAGTACTTGATGTCCGGGTTGTAGGCGATGCCGAAGAACTCGTGGAACGGCACCCCGCCGTCCTTCGCCCGCTTGCCGAACTCCAGGCCGAAGAAGGTCGGCAGCGGCGCCGGCATGCCGTTCGGGCCTCCGGTCAGGGACAGCCAGTTGTTGAGGATCAGGCGGATGATCTCACCGAAGCCCAGGGTCACGATCGCCAGGTAGTCGCCGTGCAGGCGCAGCACCGGGAACCCGAGGATGCACCCGGCGAGGCCGGCGGTGATCGCCGCCAGCGGCAGCACGGTCCAGAAGCCCAGCCCCAGGTACTGGTAGCCGAGCGCCAGGCCGTAGGCGCCGATGGCGTAGAACGCCACGTAACCCAGGTCGAGCAGGCCGGCCAGGCCCACCACAATGTTCAGCCCCAGCCCCAGCAGCACATAGATCAGGCCCAGGATGACCACGCCCAGCAGGTAGGAGTTGGAGAAGAACGGCAGCACCACGGCGACGACGATCATCAGCGGGATGATCCAGCGCAGCCGAGACTTGTAGTCCGGCGGCAGCACGTGCACGCCGGAGCCGGTGCTCTCGAAGCTGTCGAGGATGCGCAGGCCCCTCGGCGTCTGCAGGAACAGGCTAAGGGCGAAACGTCCGGCCATGACGATGGCGATGATCCACGCCACGCGGGTGGGTTCCAGGTTGAAGCTGTAGCCGTCGAGCACGACGCCGACGATCGGGCCGAACACGATCAGGGCGATCAGGCCGGCCAGGATGGCCTCGACCACACTCTTTTTCACATCAATGGATTTGGCAGTGGTTGAAGACATCGCTTACACCTTCGACACAAGAGGACGGCCCAGCAGGCCCTGAGGCCGGAAGACCAGGACAAGCACGAGCAGCGAGAAGCTGAACACGTCCTTGTAGTCGGAGTTGACCAGGCCCGAGAACAGCGACTCGGAAATGCCCAGGATGATCCCGCCGAGCATCGCGCCGGGCAGCGAACCGATCCCGCCGAGCACGGCGGCGGTGAACGCCTTGATGCCGATGACGAAGCCTGCGTAGAAGTCGAAGGTGCCGTAGTTCATGGTGATCAGCACGCCGGCCAGGGCCGCCATCGCCGCACCGATGATGAACACGTAGGAAATCACCCGGTCGGTGTTGATCCCCAGGATCGAGGCCATCTTGCGGTCTTGCTGGGTGGCGCGGCACATGCGGCCGAGCTTGGTGTACTTGATCACGTAGGTCAGCAGGCCCATGCCGATGAACGCCGCCACCAGGATGAAGACCTTGGTGTAGGTGAGCTGGACGAAGCCGGTGCCGACGTCGATCCGCCAGGCGCCGGTGAGCAGCGTCGGCACGCCCTGTTGGCGGGCGCCCTGGCTGATCTGGGCGTAGTTCTGCAGGATCAGGGAAATGCCGATGGCGCTGATCAGGGGCGCCAGCCGTGTGGAGTTGCGCAGGGGTTTGTAGGCGATGCGTTCGATGACCCAGCCGTACACTCCGGTGACCACGATGGTGAAGACCAGGGTGCCGAGCATCAGCAACGGGAAGGATTCGATACCGAAGTAAGCCAGCAGTGCCAGACTGATCGCCGCGAGGTAAGCGGAGATCATGTAAACCTCGCCGTGGGCGAAGTTGATCATGCCGATGATGCCGTAGACCATTGTGTAGCCGATGGCGATCAGGCCGTAGACCGACCCGAGGGTCAGGCCGTTGACCAGTTGCTGCAGGAAAATACCATCCATAACGCAATCTCACGCAGTGAGAACCTGCACACCCGAGGGCGCGCGGCTCTTCTAGGAAAAATACAGATTTACGTCGGAGCAGGGTCAGCCGCGACCGGTCAGCCCCCGCGCCCCCTGTGGGAGCTGGCCTGCCAGCGATGACGGCCTCACATTCGGCACCGTTGGCGCCTGTCGGTCCGTCATCGCGAGCAGGCTCGCTCCCACACGGGATCTGCGGGGATCAGCCGGTCGGGCCGACGCTTATTTCTGTTTTTCCAGCTGGTGGTATTTGCCGGTCGCGTCCCACTGGTAGACCACGTAGTCGGACACCTTCAGGTCGCCCTTCTTGTCCCAGGCCTTCTCGCCCATGACGGTCTTCACCGGGTTGGCCTTCAGCCACTCGGCGGCCTTCTCGCCGCTGTTGGACTTGGCGCCGTTGAACGCGGCGGCCAGGGTCTGGACCGAGGCGTAGGCGTACAGGGTGTAGCCCTCAGGCTCGGTGCCGGCCTTGCGGAAAGCGTCCACGACGGTCTTGCTGTCAGGCAGCAGGCGCGGGTCGGCGCCGAAGGTCATCAGCACGCCGTCGACGTATTGCGGGCCGCCGGCGGTGGTCACCAGTTCGTCGGTCACGATGCCGTCGTCGGACATGAACTTCACGTCCTTCAGGCCTTCGGTGCGCAGTTGCTTGACCAGAGGGCCGGCTTCCGGGTGCAGGCCGCCGAAGTAGACCACGTCGGCACCGGCCGCGCGGATCTTGGTGACCACGGCGCTGAAGTCTTTTTCGCCGCGGGTCAGGCCTTCGTACAGCACCGGCTTCACGCCGCGTTTTTCCAGCTGGGCCTTGGTGGCGTCGGCGAGGCCTTGGCCGTAGGTGTCCTTGTCGTGCAGCACGACGACTTTCTTGCCCTTGAGCACGTCGACGATGTAGTCGCCGGCGACGATGCCCTGCTGGTCGTCACGGCCGCACATGCGGAACATGGCGCTCAGGCCGCGCTCGGTGACCTGCGGGTTGGTGGAGCCTGGAGTGATCGCGATGATGCCGGCTTCGTCGTAGATTTCCGAAGCGGGAATGGTGGAGGAAGAGCAGAAGTGACCGACCACGCCGGCGACCTTCTGGTTGGTGAGGTCCTTGGCGACCGTCACGGCCTGCTTCGGCTCGCACGCGTCATCGCCCTTGACCAGCACGATCTTCTCCCCGTTGACGCCGCCCGCCGCGTTGATCGCGTCCGCCGCCGCCTGTGCCCCCTTCATGTACTGCTCGCCGAATGCCGCGTTGGCGCCGGTCATCGGGCCCGCCACACCGATCTTCACATCAGCTTGAGCAAACGCAGAGACACCCAGCGCAGCAGCCACTGCGAGGGCGAGGAAGCCTTTCTTGTAAAACGTCTGGGACATGAGGTGGTGCTCCAAGGTTTTTTTTAGTTGGCACTGCGACTTCACTTCACTGAATGCTCAGAGCAAGGGCCGTGCCATCGGTTTTTTATTCTTCAAAAAGTCGCTGCTTTCTTGTTATTTCGACTGTTTCGTTCCCATTTTCATTGGGCGTGCAACCGTCTAAACCGCGGAAGGTGAAACCAAGGTTTTTTTGAGGCGCAACCTTCGCGCGCCATCATTGCAACCGCGGCGCCAAACGACGTGCAACCTGCCTGTAACAGCCCGCGTCACCGAACTGCACACTGCTGGTGCGGGACTGCTACGGCCCGCACCATTACAGGCTAGTCGCTGCGCCGGAAAGCGCCGCGCGGAGCAACAAATTTCAACACTCAGATGACGATGCGCAGGCACTGGCCCGCGTGATACAGCGAGAACCCGGCCTCGTACAGGCAACTGCGCAGCCCCACGCCCGCCAGGGGCTGCATCGGTGCGAAGGGGATCGGCAGGGCCTGAGGATTTCCGTTACACAGGTAGTCGGCGAAGGCCTTGCCGACCACGGTGCCGGTGGTGACGCCACGGCCGTTGTAACCGGTGACGGCCACGATGCCGGGCGCCGGCTCGAACAGGCGCATCAGGTGATCGGGGGTGAAGGCGATGCGCCCGGTCCAGGTGCACTCCCATTCCACCGGCTTGAGGTTGGGGAAGTAATGCCGCTGCACCCGGTCGGCCCAGGCCTTGAGGAACCACGCCGGCTTCTGGTTGCCGTTGCCCAGGCTGCCGAGCAGCAGCCGGCCGTCCTTGTCGCGGCGGATGCTGCTCAGCACCTGGCGGGTGTCCCACGAGCCCTGCCCGCCCGGCAGGATCTCCTGGGCGGCGTCCTCGGTCAGCGGCACCGAGGCGACCTGATAGTAGTAGCCGGGGAAGAAATTGCGCTTGAGCTCGGTCCAGTCGCCCTCGGTGTAGGCGTTGGAGGCGATCACCACTTGCTCGGCCAGCACCGAGCCTTGTTCGGTCTGCACCGACCAGTGCGCCCCTTGCCGTTCCAGCCGGACGACCGGCGAATGGTCGAACACCTGCCCGCCGAGGCCCGCAACCGCCTTGGCCAGCCCGGTGACATAGCCCATCGGGTTGAGGGTGCCGGCCCGGCGGTCGAGCAGCGCGGCGGCGATCTTGCGGGTGCCGGTGGCCCGCTCGCAGGCCTGCCCGGTGAGCAGTTCCACCGGTGCGCCCCGGCGCTTCCACTGTTCTTCGCGGCTGCGCAGATCCGCCTCGCCCCGGGCGTTGTGCGCCATGTGCAGGGTGCCTTCGCGGCGCAGCTGGCAATCGATGGCGTACTTGTCCACCAGGCTGAACACCAGCGCCGGCGCCGCCCCCAGCATGCGGTTGAGCTGGCTGCCCACCGCCTCGCCGAACCCGGCCTCGATCTCGTCCGGCGGGATCCACATCCCGGCGTTGACCAGCCCGACGTTGCGCCCCGAGCCGCCATGGCCGGCACGGTGGGCTTCGAGCACGCAGACGCGCTTGCCCTTCTCCAACAGATGCAGCGCCGCCGACAGCCCGGTGAACCCGGCGCCGACCACGCAGACATCGACCTTGACCTCACCCTTGAGCGCCGCGTTGTCGGGCCTTTGCGGCGTGAGGGTTTCCCACAGACATTCTTCGCGTAACGGCATTGCCAGACTCCAACAGAAACCCAACAAACACTCTGTCCAGAATGTGGCAGCCAGCCTGCCGGCGAAAGCGGCACATCAGCCAACATCGATGTCGACTGACCCGTCGCCGTCGCCGGCAGGCCGGCTGCCACAGGGGATCGTCATCTCACCGACGGCTCAGTCGAAGGTGATGCCCTGGGCCAGCGGCAGTTCCAGCGAATAGTTCACGGTGTTGGTCTGGCGGCGCATGTAGGCGCGCCAGGCGTCGGAACCCGACTCGCGGCCGCCGCCGGTCTCCTTCTCGCCGCCGAACGCGCCGCCGATCTCCGCGCCGCTCGGGCCGATGTTGACGTTGGCGATGCCGCAGTCGCTGCCCACCGCCGACATGAACTTCTCGGCCTCACGCACATCCGTGGTGAAGATGCACGACGACAGGCCTTGCGGCACGGCGTTGTTCAGGCGCAGGGCCTCTTCGAAATCCGTGTAGCCGACCACGTACAGGATCGGCGCGAAGGTCTCGCTGCACACCACGTCGCTCTGCTCCGGCATTTCGACGATGGCCGGCGACACGTAGTAGGCGTTGGGGAACTGTTCCTGCAACTGGCGCTGACCGCCGAACACCCGGCCGCCCTCGCTCAGGGCCTGCTCCAGCGCATCCTGCATGTTCTCGAAACTGTGCTTGTCGATCAGCGGGCCGATCAGGTTGCCTTCCAGCGGATGGCCGATGCGCACCTTCGAATACGCGGCCTTCAGGCGGGTGACGATTTCCTCTTTCACCGATTCGTGGGCGATCAGCCGGCGCAGGGTGGTGCAGCGCTGGCCGGCGGTGCCGACGGCGCTGAACAGGATGGCGCGCACGGCCATGTCCAGGTCGGCGCTCGGGCCGAGGATCATCGCGTTGTTGCCGCCCAGTTCCAGGATGCTGCGGGCGAACCGCGCCGCGACCTTCGGCGCCACTTCACGGCCCATGCGGGTGCTGCCGGTGGCGCTGATCAGCGCCACGCGAGGATCGTCCACCAGCGCCTCGCCGGCGTCGCGGCCGCCGATCACCACTTGGCTCAGGTGCGCCGGGGCGTCGCTGAAATTCTTCGCCACCCGTTCGAACAGCGCCTGGCAGGCCAGCGCGGTGAGCGGGGTCTTCTCCGACGGCTTCCACACCACCGGATTGCCGCAGACCAGCGCCAGCGTGGTGTTCCACGCCCACACCGCGACCGGGAAGTTGAAGGCGCTGATCACCCCGACCACGCCCAGCGGATGCCAGGTCTCGCGCATGTGGTGGCCCGGACGCTCGGATGCGATGGTCAGGCCGTACAGCTGGCGCGACAGGCCGACGGCGAAGTCGCAGATGTCGATCATCTCCTGCACTTCGCCCAGGCCTTCCTGGGTGATCTTGCCGGCCTCCCACGACACCAGTTCGCCGAGGTCGGCCTTGTGCGCGCGCAGCACTTCGCCGAACTGGCGCACCAGCTCGCCGCGGCGCGGGGCCGGCACCTGGCGCCACAGCGCGAACGCATGATCGGCGCGACTGATGTGCTGCTCGACCTCGGCCGGGCCCTCCCAGTTCACGGCAGCGATGCGGCTGCCGTCGATGGGCGAATGCACCGGCACTTTGCCGTTCTGGTACAGGGCCGGGTTCACACCAAGACGATCAAGCAATGCGGCAACCATGGGTCACTCCTCAAGCGGAAACTGAATGTGGGCGGCCACGCTGAAGCGGCCGTGCAGGCCTTTAGTTGTAGCCTCAGGGCGGCTGTGCAACAAACGACCTTTACGCGAGATATCATTCCGTTTATTCATGCTGCGTCATGCCGGCCAGAGAATGCCGGCCAGAACACAAGAAAAAGGATTGCCCATGCTCAACAAACGCCACCTGCCGTCGATCACCGCGCTGCAGTGCTTCGAGGCCGTGACCCGGCACCTGAGTTTCACCCGGGCCGCCGAGGAACTGAACCTGACCCAGAGCGCCGTCAGCAAGCAGGTGGCGCAGCTGGAGGAATTGCTGCAGCACCTGCTGTTCCGCCGGGTGCGCCGGCGCCTGCAGATGACCCCGGCCGGCGACCTGTATCTGGTGGAGGTGCGCAAGATCCTCACCCAGGTGGAGATGTCCACCCACTACCTGCGTTCCTACGGCGGCGAGACCGAAGTCCTGCGGGTCTCCACCCCCTCGACCTTCGGCGCCCGCTGGCTGGTGCCGCGCCTCAAGGGCTGGCGGCTGCGCCATCCGTCGATCCACCTGGACCTGTGCAACGAACACGAGGCCGACGACTTGCTGCAAGGGCGCAGCGACCTGGCGTTCTACTTCGGCCAGGGCTCGCGGCCCGGCACCGAGTGCCTGAAGCTGTTCGGCGAAGAGCTGGTGCCGGTGTGCGCGCCGGGCAGCCTGCCGGCCACGCCGTTCACCGACCCCACGCAACTGACGGACCTGGTGCTGCTGCAGAACGCCTCGCGCCCGCAGGCCTGGCACGACTGGTTCGACAGCCAGGGCCTCCAGACCGAGCACAGCTATCACGGCCCGCGCTTCGAAACCTTCTATATGTGCATCCGCGCCGCCCAGGTCGGCTGCGGCGTGGCGCTGCTGCCGAAGTTCCTGGTGGAAGAGGAACTGGCCGACGGCAAGCTGGTCATCCCGTGGCCCCACGCGATGCCCAGTTCCGATGCCTATTACCTGGCTTACCCGGAGCACGCGGCGGAAGTGCCGAAAGTGCGGGATTTCGTGAAATGGATGCTGGAGCAGGTCGACAGCCCGGATCCGGTTGCGCACTGACCCGCCGCGGCAACGTGCCTCGCCCGGCAAATTTTGCTGGCGTTTCCTGCCGCCGATGTGCGCCACTAGCGCCATCGATTGATGCCGCGCCATCGCGCGGCCCGTCCGGAGACCGTTTATGAGCGAGAGTGTGTTTGCCGATCGCATCGTGCAGAACCTGCTCGACACCGACTTCTACAAGCTGACGATGATGCAGGCGGTGCTGCACAACTACCCCAACGTCGAAGTCGAATGGGAGTTCCGCTGCCGCAACGCCGAGGACCTGCGCCCGTACCTGGCGGAGATCCGCTTCCAGATCGAGCGCCTGGCCGAGCTGAGCCTGAGCGCCGACCAGTTGGGCTTCCTGGAGCGCATCTCCTTCCTCAAGCCGGACTTCCTGCGCTTTCTCGGCCTGTTCCGCTTCAACCTGCGCTACCTGCACACCGGCATCGACAACGGCGAGCTGTTCATCCGCCTGCGCGGGCCGTGGCTGCATGTGATCCTGTTCGAAGTGCCGCTGCTGGCGATCGTCAGCGAAGTGCGCAACCGCTACCGCTACCGCGACATCACCCTGGAGCTGGCCCGCGAGCAGCTGTACCGCAAGTTCGACTGGCTCAACGCCAATGCCTCGACCGAAGAGCTTTCGCAGTTGCAGGTCGCCGACTTCGGCACCCGCCGCCGGTTCTCGTACCGCGTGCAGGAAGAAGTGGTGAACGTGCTCAAGCACGACTTCCCCGGCCGCTTCGTCGGCACCAGCAACGTGCACCTGTCCCGGGAACTGGACATGAAACCGCTGGGCACTATGGCCCACGAGTGGATCATGGCCCACCAGCAACTCGGCCCGCGGCTGATCGACAGCCAGAGCGCCGCCCTCGACTGCTGGGTGCGCGAATACCGGGGCCTGCTGGGAATCGCCCTGACCGACTGCATCACCACCGACGCGTTCCTCGGCGATTTCGACCTGTACTTCGCCAAGCTCTTCGACGGCCTGCGCCACGACTCCGGGGATCCGGTGCTGTGGGGCGAAAAATGCATCGCCCATTACCACAGGCTCGGCATCGACCCGATGAGCAAGACCCTGGTGTTCTCCGACAGCCTGACCTTGCCCAAATCGCTGGAGATCTTCCGGGCCCTGCACGGCCGGATCAACGTCAGCTTCGGCATCGGCACCAACCTCACCTGTGACATTCCGGGTGTCGAACCGATGAGCATCGTGCTTAAAATGGCCGCCTGCAACGGCCAACCGGTGGCGAAGATCTCCGACGAGCCGGGCAAGACCCACTGCAAAGACCCGAATTTCGTCGCCTACTTGCGACACGTTTTCCAGGTTCCTGCCGTTTCCAGCCTATCTAGCAAGGAGTGAATTCATGCAAGCCGTACAGCGTGAGATTGCTGAACAGCTCAAGGTCCAGCCGCCGTTCGCGGACCACAAGGCCCTCGAGGCGGAAGTCGCCCGACGCGTCGCCTTCATCCAGGACTGCCTGGTCGACTCCGGCCTCAAGACCCTCGTGCTGGGCATCAGCGGCGGCGTCGATTCCCTGACCGCAGGCCTGCTCGCCCAGCGCGCCATGCGTGAACTGCGCGAGCGCAGCGGCGACGACGGCTACAAGTTCATCGCCGTGCGCCTGCCCTACGACGTGCAGTTCGACGAGCACGACGCCCAGGCCTCGGTGGACTTCATCGACCCCGACGAGCGCCACACGGTCAACATCGGACCTGCGGTGAAATCCCTGGCCGGTGAAGTGGCGGCGTTCGAAGGCAAGCAAGCGGTGCAGAAAGACTTCGTGCTCGGCAACACCAAGGCGCGCATGCGCATGGTGGCCCAGTACACCATCGCCGGCGCCGCCCATGGCCTGGTGATCGGCACCGACCACGCGGCGGAAGCGGTGATGGGTTTCTTCACCAAGTTCGGCGACGGCGCCTGCGACCTGGCGCCGCTCAGCGGGCTGGTGAAGAACCAGGTGCGGGCGATCGCCCGCAGCTTCGGCGCGCCGGAACCGCTGGTGGAGAAGATCCCGACCGCCGACCTGGAAGACCTGGCGCCGGGCAAGCCGGACGAGGCGTCCCACGGCGTGACCTACGTCGAGATCGACGCCTTCCTGCACGGCGAACCGGTGCGCCAGGAAGCGTTCGACATCATCGTCAACACGTACAGAAAGACCCACCACAAGCGGGTGATGCCGTTTGCGCCGTGATTGACGAACGATCCGGCTGACTTCATCGCCAGCAGGTTTGCGCTGCCCCTGTGGGAGCGAGCCTGCTCGCGATGAACGATGAAGCGGTTTAAAGCCGGACACATGAAAAAGCCCGCCGGGGAGTCGATCCCCGGCGGGCTTTCTTTTGGCCTGAGCGTCGGTCGCTGCCGACGGCCCCCTCGCCGTCACTTGACGGTGACGGTGCCCTTCATCATCGAGATGTGGCCCGGGAACGAGCAGAAGAAGCCGTAGGCTTCACCGGCGGTCAGCTTGGACACGTCGATGGTCAGCGAGTCCTTCTCGCCGGCGCCGATGATCTTGGTGTGGGCGATGACGCGGGCGTCGCCCTCTTTCAGGTAGTTCTTGTCAATGCCGGCGGCCAGGCCGTCGGTGGCGATCGGCTGCATGTCGGCCTCTTTGCTGATCACCAGGTTATGGCCCATCACGTTCTTCGGCAGGCTGCCGGAGTGGGTCAGTTCGACGGTGAAGGTCTTGCAGCTCTTGTCGATTTCAATGGCCTTGGTGTTGAAGGACATCTGGTCGGTGGAATCTACGGTGGTTTTGCACTCTGCAGCCATCAGTTGGCTGCTG